>CAZCKT010000023.1:0-13732 GCA_964499355.1 uncultured Candidatus Saccharibacteria bacterium
CGGCTGGATTCAAGTCCTGGATTGTTTCTATATTAGAAATACTAAGAAAACAAATTGCTTCAGCTGAAATTTCTCAAAACGAAACTGACATAGCAACGATTCAAGACCAAATTCAGGCGAATATGGAACTATTAAAAAAAATTGAGAAACAGGCGCAATAGCGATACAATAGTTCATGACTGAACAACGTGTTCTACTAAATCAAAGCAATGGGAAATGGGGAGCTCTTGTTATTAATCCACAGTTGATGGATGAGTTATTCAAGCGCGCGGTTGTATCAAAACAAGTCCAGAGATTCCTGTCTTTAGGCGTAGTTTCCTCGTTTTACCTCTCATTGCAAGCAAAATATATTCAGTACGATCATCAGGAATTAGTTCGCGATGGACGCATATTAGTCAGGATAGCTCAGTCAGACAAAGAGTTGTCTCATATAAAAAGTATTAAAAAACCAGAAATTTATTATGTAGAAAATTCTTCCGAATTGCCAATCGCCCTTATTAATAAGGATGAAATCACGTTTATTGGCGGCACAACAACCGAAAGATCATCATTCATTGAGAGTTGGAAATTTGCTTCCAAGGAGATGCCACTGGTGAATCGACTACTCGCTATGGTAAAAGAGTCTTTTGCTGGATTTTCGTATAAATCAAGAATGTCCGGTGTCAGTTACCCTTTTCCTTTATTTCGAGCTCCGTTTTTGAACGTATTTCCTGGTACAACAAAAGAAGTAATTGGAATTATCTTAGAAAGACTTCGTTTGAGATATGTGGCAAAGAGAGATACCGAAAAGGTTGAACCTGGGCTTGTTGTTACCCCAAATCTAGATCATTTGCGGTTTTTGTTTGAGGAAGAAAACACTGAATTTCAAAAGTATTATGCAAAGTCTTTTTTGCAAACTGCTGATGGTTATCCACCTTTGGTCTTGTTTGGTAAAGCCTCGATAGGTTACCAGCCGAAAGAAGTAGTTACGGGTGTGGAAATGTTCGTACAGTTGATTAATATCATTGGAAGTCAGGCACTCCCCTACACGATTTATATTGTTGGTGGTTTTGGAAATATCCCGTATAAAACAAGAGATTATTTCATCTCGATCTATCCAAATTTAAAGGACAATTTTGTTGGAATTAGCACTCCACCTATGGGGTTTCTTGAAAACAAGGAGATTGTGGATGCTGTTGCAAAAGATATTCACACTAAAAAACCAGACATCATTTTTGCCGGTATGACTGTTCCAACCCAAGAGCGATTCATTTATGAGTTGATGGAACGAAGGGTCAATTTCGGGTTAGGATTCTGTTTTGGTCGTGCCATTGAAATTGTGGCTGGTTATCAAAAGAAAGAGCCGGCCTTGATTGAAAAACTACATCTCTCGTGGATTTACAGAATGATTTTTGGAAGCAAAAAAGATATAAAGGTTCGCCAACGTAATAGAGTCAAGAAAGATTTTCAGTTTGTGTTTAAGACCCTCTTTTCTAAACAGTAAAAAACCCAATAACAGCGCCTCTTTTTTGTGGCAGCTTCTTTATCCACCATAACTAGTAATCTGTGAAACTAGCGTGAAGGTGCGCGTCTGTGGTTGCGGTGTAATTTGTACACAACCGTGCAACCGGCGTAAAACAAAAGTGGGTTCAGGTTCGTTAAAAAAAAGATGGCGTTCTATGATCCCTATGGCTTGATTGCTATTTACTGCTTAATTCTTTCGTCATTGCCTCTACTGCAACTGCTGCTTCTGCTGCAGCAGTTAGGAGTTGTGCAAACTTGTTTGATGCGTTTGTACTATCACCTGCGGCGTAAACCCCTTTAAGTGATGTTTCCTGGTTTTTGTCGACTATAATGTAGCCTTGTTCGTCAATTCCTACACCGATTGCTTTGGTGAATTCACTGTTTGGTTGGTGACCAATTTCGATAAAGGCGCCTTGTACTTTGATTTCTGGAGTTTCCGTGTTGGTAGTATTGATTTTTTCGAGAACTGAAGTCCCTTCAAATGATTTGATCCCAGCGTTAAAGTGAACCTTGATGTTGTCACGTGTATTTACTTTGTCTATCCAGTACTGCTCTGCGCGTAGTTGATCGCCTCTAACCAATAAGTGAATTGTTGGGCAAATGTCAGCAAGGTAAAGAGCTGCTGTTACTGCTGAGTCACCGCCGCCTATGACCGCGACTTCTTTTCCTTTGAAGAAATAGCCATCGCATGTCGCGCAATATGTAACACCTTTGCCGTAAAGTTCATTTTCACCAGGTACATTAAGTTTTCTTCGGGTCATACCAATTGTTAGTAATACTCCACGAGTCGTAACCGATTTTCCGTTTCCAAATGTTACTTGAAATATATTGGATTCATCTTTTTTTACATTAACAACTCTTTCGTATTCTTCACTTACACCTAGGTCGGTTGCCTGTTCTTGAACTTTTTGCATAAGTTCCATTCCAGTAATTTCTTTGAACCCTGGATAATTGCCAATAATGTGGGCTTCTGCGGTTTGTCCGCCAAAGACTTCTCCGACTATAAGGGTTTTCAGTCCGTATCTTGCAGCATAGATTGCTCCAGAATACCCAGCAAATCCCATTCCAACTATTACTAAATCATAGGTTGCGTTCATAATAATGTATTGTATCATTTGCTGTCGAAACACTTGCAGAAATTGCTTGAAAATCGTGTATAATGACGGGTTATGGCTAAACGAGGAAGACCTTCAAAATCCAAGGAATTAACAATTAAAAGTAGAGAAACGCAGGTTTTTGTGGGCTTTGTGTTTGTTGCGATTGGAGCTTCGCTGTTTTTCAATAACTCATTACCTGGAACTATACCATTGTTAATTCAAGCCAATTTTGGTCAGACTACGTACGTTCTCGGTGCGATTGCAGTCGTTATTGGATTAAGAATGATAGGAGTAAAGACGTATATTACAAGTGAACGATTTCTTGCAGGGTTGATTTTACTATTAATCGCATCGCTTCCGTTATTTTCTGCTATTGCGGATCAAGGTGATAGAACTTTATCGTATTCAGAAGCAATACAAGCAAAAGGTGGTGGATCTATCGGTGCTACCGTACATCAATGGTTACAAGGATTTTTGGGTAGACCAGGAGAAATTGGAGTGTTATGGGCGATAGTGATTCTTGCCCTTTCTATTATTAGTGGATTATCTATCGAACAGGCAGGAGAAGTACTCACAGCATTATTTGGGTTCATTGGAAAGATGTTCGGTTCGTTATTCTCTGCCATTACTGGCAAGGTTCCAGCAGATGAAGAGAAACCTGAAATTGTGAATAGACAAGCAGAGGGACTAAAGAAAGGAAAAGGAATTGATGATAGTCGTGAACTGGATATTGAAAATACATTAAACCCACAAATAAAAGAGCTCGATGTTGCTGATGTTGATTTACCAGAACTCGATGCAGACAAAGCACCCGGAAAACACGCAGCAGCAGGTGAACCAAAAATCACCATGAGTTTTGGGCAAGACTTACGTGGTGGGCATGAAGCAGATGAAGAGGATCCAAATGTTCAAGTTTCGGATTTAGAACAAGAATTCAGAAATAAATATGCAATGAAATTCCCAAAGTGGAATATGATTTCAGTAGATTTACTTGAACCTCCAGTAGAAGAAACAGTTAAGGAAGACGATTTGATTTCAAAGAGTAAATTGATCGAAAAGACACTCGAGAGTTTTAAAATTCAGGCACGAGTTGCAAAAGTATTTGTTGGGCCATCTGTAGTACAGTTCGCGTTAAATCTTGCTGTTGGAACAAAAGTTTCTAAAGTTAAAGCATTGGCGCGTGATATTGGGTTGGCGCTTGCTTCGTCGTCAGATTCAATTCGTATAGAAACAATTGGAGGAACCTCATTAGTTGGTATCGAAGTACCAAGAAAGAGTGGACGATTAGTTCGCGCAAGTGAAATCATTGGATCGGCTGAAATGTCTCGACAAAATAAAAAGATTCCATTAGCCCTGGGTGCTGATATTAGAAATGATATTACTGTTATTGATCTCTATAGTATGCCCCATCTTTTGGTTGCTGGTGCTACCGGTACTGGTAAGTCAGCGACGATTAATACCATATTAACTGGATTGTTGATGAAATTTACCCCTGACGAATTGCGTTTGATCTTGGTCGATCCTAAGCGTGTTGAAATGACTCCGTATAACGATATTCCGTACCTTCTTACCCCAGCTATCGATGATATGGATAAAGTTATTCACGCACTCGATTGGGCAATTCACGAAATGACTCAACGTTTGGCCTTATTCAAGGATTCACGTGTTAGAAACTTAGAAGAGTTCAATAAGAAATCTAGCTATCTCTTGCCAACAATTATCATTGTTATAGATGAAATGGCAGACCTTATGTTGACCAAAAAAGGCGAGGTTGAACAAAAGATTGTTAGACTTGCTCAACTTGCTCGAGCGACCGGAATTCACCTTATTTTAGCCACACAGCGACCTAGTGTAAACGTTATTACAGGTTTGATTAAAGCTAATATTCCAGCAAGAATTTCATTGGCGGTAACATCAGGAGTTGATTCTCGCGTTATTATCGATACGCAAGGTGCAGAAACATTGATTGGTAAAGGTGATATGTTGGTTAAAACCCCAGATAACGGCAAGATTCGACGATTGCAAGGAGCATTTGTTTCGACAGAGGAAGTAAACAAAGTGACCGATCAGATTAGAAAACAGGCAATTCAACAGGATCCATCGGGTGATTGGTATATGCCGGGTATTGATGTCTTTTTGAATGACGGTGGCGGTTCTCCAGGTGGTGGTGGTGATGTCGGTGAAGAAATTCATGATCCACTTTTTAGACAAGCTGTTGAATTAGTTATTCAGCAACAGAAAGGTTCTGCCTCTACAATTCAGCGATATTTGAAAATCGGGTTTAATAGGGCCGCAAGGTATATAGATATGATGGAAAAGATTGGTGTTGTAGCAAGCGCAAACGGCAGTAAACCACGAGATGTCTTGGTCACTAGTATTTCGGAAGTTGAGGAATTGGATAATTAATTTTTTCAATAAAGCAATGGCAAAATATAATACGTTAAAGGGTGTTTTACTTTGGTCTGAGAATTATAAAGAACTCGCCCAATGGTATATTGAGAAATTTGGATTTGAAGTCGATTCGGCTTTTTCTTTCGAACATCCAGAAGACACAGGGATTAGTTTGGTTGTTGGTGATTCTTATATTTGGTGTGGTAAGCATTCGGAAGTACACGGAAAGAGCAAGGATCCATTTCGAGTAATGTTCAATATAAATGTTGATTCTGTTTCAACCCTATACGAAGAGTTAGTTGCAAAAGGAGTTGAATTTATTGCGCCACCATTTAAAGCACCAACAATGAATAAGTGGTTTGCAACATTTAAAGATTTTGATGGAAATATTGGTCAGCTAATTAGCGTAGCTCAATAGCTATAATCCAATCTTAAGCAGTTTCAGTATTTTTAGTTTTACTTGTTTCGTGTCAACATACTGATTCCAAACTGTTCTTGTTGTCAGTCCATAAACAATCAAACACGTAAGACCTGAAACGAACGCAACGACAAGAACACCCCATACCTTTGTTGTATTTAAGAATACGTCCATCCCTCGGTAAACGGTATATGTTGCTATAAATGTAATAACGGAGGAGAAAGCAATGTTTGCGAGCGCATTGAGCGGTTGTTTCGCAATTTTTGCATGTTGCCACAACCCAATTTTTTTAGAAAGTAACCAAAAACTCACTGCTACTTCAAGGAATAAACCAACAGTTATGCCGAAGGCAAGTCCAGCAACTGCACCAAACGAATCACCTCGAGTAAAGAACCATGAAAATACCTCGTTAATTTTAGTGAAAGAAAGAATATTAAATATTGAAAGCTTCATGATTTGAGTAGAATGAGAGAAAAAATTGGTAAAACCAACACTCAACAATATGTTGCTAATAACACCTATAAAGCTAACAATTAATGGTGTTTTCGTGTTATTGATTGCGTAGAAAGTTCGAATATTTAACGCTGCCAGTGATTGAAAAAGAATTGAAGGTGTAAAGAATGCCAAAGTAAAACTGGTAACTACGGTTGCCGTCCAGGTAAATCGACCGGCTCCAAGTACTAAACGAACAATTGGGAGACGAAGTACTATAAATAACAATGCGACGGGTACTGCAATAAACGTTAACAATACGAGAGTTCTCCAATACAACTTGTTCAATGAGTGGTTGTTATCATTTTCGTGTGCGCGTTCATTCAGCCGTGGAAAGATGACTTGTAAAAAGCTACCAGAAAGTAGATCAACGGGGACGAGATAAAGAGTACTAGCGAATTTAAAAACTGAAAGAGCTCCAGTTCCTAATGTAAATCCCCAGAACGTATTGAACATGATGGCGATTTGCTCGACTCCTAATCCAAAAATTCGTGGGAGAGAAAGTTTCGCAATATCCTTGACATAACTATTGATATCAAATGACCAGGAAAAGTCCGAATCGTGGAGGTTTATCACTCCAATAAGTTGTGTCAGGAAATGCAGTAGAGTTCCAAAAAGTACCGAGTAACTCAATGAATATACTCCATATTGAGGTGCAAACTTCACAAAAAAGGCAATGCCAGCAACTATTCCAATGTTGTACATAAGTGCGGCTAACGTTGTCGAAATAAATCGTTTATGAGCTTGTAAGTAGGCACCAAAGACGCTACTAACGGCGAGGAGAAGTGGAGAAACAAGCATTAATCTCGAAAGATTAATGAATAAATGCTGATAATAATCATTTGAGCCTTGAGGTAGTGCAAGCGAGAGATCAAACGCCTTAAGGACTTCTTTGCTTGAGAAAACCCAAGAAGTTATGGCAGGCATTGCAAAGTACAATACGCCAAGAAGTACAAGGAGTATTCCAAATAATAGCGAAATGACAGTGTTTAATGTCGTATGAAGGACTTTTTTGTCATTCTTTTTTATAATTTTGATAAATATCGGAACGAGAGCGGCGTTCATTGTCCCGACGACTAACAACGCAAAAATAAGGTCTGGTAGTGCAAATGCTGCATAGAAAATATCACTCTCTTTACTTGTCCCGAACAATCGAGCAATTAAGTGGACTTTAAAGAAACCAAGTAGTTTTCCAATTAAAGAAATCGAAGTAATGAAAATTGAAATTGAGATAATTTTTCCTTCAAACTTGGTAATTTTTTCTTTGATCGAGGCTAGTGTCATTTAGCAATTTTCAAAATAAGTTCCGTCTGAGATGGCGGTGAGGCAATGCTATACAGGTAAGTGAATCCACCATATGAGAATATACAAACAAGAAAAAAGATTCCCCAAATGAGCGAGGTTTGGTGTTTTTTTATCCAGTACTTCATGCAAAGTCATTATAACACTTAACCGTTTGTATGAGTGGTTAATTGGAATACAAATTCAACTTTTCGCTTCGCGCTAATTCCTGACCTTCAAAGAATTTTTGTTGGAAATTTACATTTGGTGGAATAGTCATAAGTGCTGCATATCCCATTCTTATTAATGCATAATTAACCATTGTTCCGTCTTCTAAATATACGTAACGAAGCAATCTTCCATATTTATCTGTATCTGCAGCGTCTTTTTGTAAATATACTGTCTTACCTTCAACTAAATAACGATTCATTTCGGTCGCCTCTACTCCATAGGGTTGGTTTTCACCATTTCCCTGATGTTTTATTTCTGGAGTATTTATTCCGATATATCGAACATTTTGTGCTGAATTATCGCTCCTTTTTATTTTTATGGTATCGCCGTCGGTGATGGATTCTACTTGCACTTTTTCAAAATTACTTTCTGTGACAGGCCGTTCTGACATTAAGAGTTGTTGCGAGTCCTTTAACTGTTGAAATTCTAGGGAGTACGAATTTGATTTGTCGGGATTCGTAAATACGTTATAAGCAAGATAAATAAGGACACCAACGATAGTAACAACCAACTCAAGTGTACTAAGTCTTCGTCGACTGGGCTTCAAGTTTATGCGAATTTCTGGAGACATTGTTTTACTGCTGTTATAAAGATATCAATTTCAGTAGTTGTGTTGAAAATCGATAAAGATACTCGAACCGATGCTGGAGAATGAAGTGCTTTATGGAGCGGTTCTGCACAATGAAATCCTGCTCGAACAGCAATCCCTTTCGTGTCGAGAAAATCAGCAATGTCATGGGCGTGAACTGAGGTCGTTGTGAAAGAAATAATAGGTGTTCTTGGTGTTTCTATTGGTGCGTAACCAAGAATGGTAACCTCTGGAATTTCTTCAAGCTTGTTGGTTAGATAGCGAATTAGTGAATTTTCCGTCGCTTGAATATTCAAAAAACCGAGTTTTTCGATATAGTCGATAGCTGCTGCTAATCCAACAATTCCGCTTGTATTGTATGTTCCGGCTTCAAATCTTTCCTCGTCCTCTTTTAGTGAGTAGTTTTCGATTGAAACTGATTCTATCGAGCCGCCTCCAAGTAATAGAGGTTGCTTGTCTTTGAGCAACGCTTTTTTAGCAACTAGAAATCCGACTCCTTCTGAACCGAACATTTTATGAGCGGATGCTGCAAGAAAATCAACCGGAGTTTTTGATAAATCAATTTGAATATGAGCAATTGTTTGTGATGCATCCAACACGGTAATAATTTTCTTTGGCAAGGTAATGGATAAAACTTTCTCTAAATCGGTGATAAATCCTGTAACATTCGACCCGTGTGTAAATGCGAGAACAGTATTTGCAATTGATTCAATATTACGTAAATGATCAAGCTCGATTTCGCCACTTTCTGTTGTAGGCAGTGCGGTAAATTTTTTTTGTTTATTTCTTGAAAGGTCCATCCAAGGAAGGAAATTAGAGTGATGTTCTGTAACGGTAGTAATAAATTCAGATGAATCTTCAAGTATCTTTGCTGCAAGATTGAGAGATTCGGTCGCGCTTTTTGTGAAAATAACCGTGTAAATGTCTGGTGATGCGTTAATAAACTGGAGTATTCTCTTTCTTGTTGAATCGATTAACAGTTTTGATTCATAAGCCAAGGTGTGTGTTGAACGACCTGGATTTCCTGCATTAGTACGATAATGATTACTAATGGCATCAATAACTTGAGTGGGTTTTAAAGACGTTGCAGCGTTGTCAAAATAAATAAGCGAATTTCCGTTAATGGTCCTTTGTAGTATTGGAAAATCATCCCGTCGACTATTCATAATTGCCCACATGTACGATATAATCTAATACTTAATTATAGCACGAAAGAGTGAATAAAAGCTTGTGGAATATCAAACGAACATTGCGTGTTTCGTTTCGAAATGTGATTAAAAAGGTTCGCTCACTCTTTTATCAGGTTAGTGTTTCAAACTTAAAAAACACCTGGTATACCGAGTTACCATCACCTGTTAACTGGCAAAAAGTTGCTCAAGGAAGAAAAGTATATGTCGAAGTGGGTTCAGGACATGGAGAAGTTCTGTTGGCCAATGATCCTCAGAAGTCGATTTCAATTGGTTATGAAATAAAATCACGATTCTTTCGATTAACTCAAAGAAAAATCAGAAAGCGAAGTGATATTTTTGTCTTTAAAGGAAGTGGATATGAATCACTTTTCCTACATTATAGTGATTACTCCGTTGATAAAGTATTTATTCTTTTCCCGGACCCATGGCATAAAAAACGCCACAACAAGCGACGTCCACTTACTGCAAAACTTTTTGCACAATTATTGAAAAAACTAACACCTGAAGGAGAAATTATTATAGCAACTGATTGGCCTGAATATGCCGAATTCGTATCAGAACAAGCACGTATAATGACCGATACTTATAACGTTGTTATAAAACCATATCATCCAGAGGATTACGGGTTTCCAATCACTCATTATCACCAAAAATGGGTGAGAAAAGGAAGATCCTTCACCGCCATCGTACTCAAAAAGAAATAATCACTTTTAGAGGCGTATTCTTTACTGAGTGAAAAGTGGATTAATCGCGCTTAAATCGTCGAAATTGTGTACAGAAACTGTAATTGCTGTCGTTGCGAATGGTTTCTTATCGTACTTTGGTCTCTACCCGTGTTATTCGTGTAATCGATATCCGTTCATGTGTTGTGAACAGTGCGCTTTTTTAAGCGTTTTTGCAACTCCAGAGTGTCCGATATGTAGGAAATATTCAGGTGATGGTTCAGTGCACAAGCTATGTAATATTCCAGCACTTTTTTATTCGGAAAGTCTTTCGTTATACAGTTACACAAAAGTTGTAAAAAAGCTCCTTCATGTGTACAAGTACTCGTATGCATTTCAATATCAGCGAGAAATTGAAAGACTCGTCGATGAGTATTTTCGTTGCGACCCATTTTTGGTGTTGCAAAAATGGGTCGCACACTTATCAAACAAATTCATCATTATTCTCCCCGTACCGATGACAAAACGTAAGCAAGAAGAACGGGGATTTTCACCTGCGTATGAACTTGCAATCATTATTGGTCGAGAGATACAAAGAAAATATTCTGCTACTGTTAATATCTGCACTACTCTCTTTCAGAAAGTTACCGACGGACAAGCTCAAGCGCGGAAAAATCGTGAAAAAAGATTGATAACACTCGGAAAAAATTACAGAATAAATGAGACATATGTACAATTTTTTCTACAACAAAAATTTGATGTATTAATTGTTATTGATGATGTTTTAACTACTGGTGCAACAATGACAGTATTGATCGATCTGCTTAAAATCCATCCACAATTATGTGAATTCGTAAAGAATAAGCGAATTATTCGGATATCGTTTGCAAGTAGTTGACTTGATTATGCCGTAACTTTCAGGCGAATTACTGCCTTGTTCGCTCCGACGGTTGCTTCTGTAATAGAATCTCCTTCAATCGTCGAGTTTGCTTTTGTAAAGCTTGAAATCATGGTCGTTTTGCAAAGTTCTTCTGAATATTTTGCCATGAGCATGGAAAGATTATCATCAGCAGTTTCGTATTCAATCGATGCAATCTGTCCAATTGCCAAATTCGCGTTCTTTCTTGCTGCCTGAATACCTCGAGTTAATTCTCGAAGTTGCCCTTTTTCTGCAAGTTCTGGCGTGATTTCTGTGTCAAGTCCGACCATTATTTTTTGATCTTCTTTCTTTGCAATGAATTCGGAGTCAGCAATGTCAGAAACGGATTCAACATCCTGAACGTTTAATTCTTCAGCGATAATCTCAAGAAACTCAGTAGTCAATGTCTTTTCTCCTTTGTAGAATAGTCGTCGTAATGGCTGTTTCAATGCAATTGCTTTTTCTACTCGAACACTTTGACCAATAGAAGCGACTTTTCGAGTCAATTCCATGTCTGAAAGTAACGCAGCTTCTTCAGTAGTTAATTCTGATGAAACAGGGAATAATTCTAAGTGAACAGATTCTAATTGTTCCACTTCTGGAAGTGCTTTCTTCAATTCTTGATATAAATACTCCGTTGTAAAGGCTGCAATTGGGGCAACTGCTTTGACCAAAGTTAGCAACGCTTTATACAATGTTTGAAGTGCATCGTTATCACCCGCAACAAATCGATCTCGTGATCTTCTAATGTACCAAGTAGAAATATCATCAATTAACGGCTTGATTTCGGCGATTGCTTTTGGAATAGTGTATCCAGAAATGTTGTCGTCGATAATCTTTACTGACTGCTTAACTCGGGTAAGAACCCATTTATCGAGTGTTTGAGTTGCTTGAAATTCTGGTAAATAGGTAAACTCGTGCTGATTTGCATACAATGTGAAGTATTTGTATGTATTCATGAGCGGTAACAAAATTTCTTTTGCTGGTGCTGCCATAGATTCCTCAGAAACATTCAAGTCTTCGCCAATTGGAAGGACGCTTCCAGCGATATACAGTCTGAATGCGTCTCCACCGTATTTTTCGATTGCACCTTTTGGATCTGGATAGTTTCCTAAGCTCTTGCTCATTTTTCTTCCATCTGTTCCGTTGATTGTTCCGGTACAGATAACATTCTTAAACGCATTTGTATCGAATAATATAGTCGAAACAACGTGCATAACATTAAACCAAGCTCTCGTTTGTCCAACATATTCCGTTATAAAATCGCCTGGGAAATTCTTTTCAAACTTCTCTTTATTCTCGAATGGATAGTGGAATTGTGCGAAAGGCATAGATGCTGATTCTAGCCAGCAGTCGACAACTTCATTGACGCGTTTCATTGTTCCTTTTCCACATTCTGTACAAGCATAGGTGTGCTCATCAATGTATGGTCGGTGTAAATTGGTAACTTTTTTGCCTGATTTTCCTTCGATTTCTGCAATTGATCCGAGAACTTCTCGATGGTCACAACTGTCACATTCCCAAATTGGTAATGGTGTTGCCCAATATCGAGTTCTTGAAATTCCCCAGTCTGGGAATGTTTTTATCGCATCCTCAAATCGTCCATGCTTAATGTGTTCTGGAACCCAATTAATCTTTTCATTATTTTCGTACAACTTGTCCTTTACCTGTTGCACATTTACGTACCATGAATCCTGAGCTTTATAAACAAGTGGTGTTTTACATCGATAACAAACTGGATAACTGTGAACTATTCTTTCAGCTTTGAGCATTAATCCGCGCTTGAATAAATCTTCAGTAATTGTTGGGTCGGCTTCTTTGAAATATATCCCTGCATAGTCAGAAACTTCAGCTTTGAGCTTTCCTTCGTCATCAAGTGTTTCGTGCATGGAAAGACCAATTTCTTTTCCGAGTGCAGTATCTAAATCACCAAATCCTGGTGCCATGTGAATAATTCCAGTTCCATCAGTCATGCTGACAAAATCTGCATGATATACCTTGAAATCTTTAACGCCTGGCGTGTAGTAGTTAAACAATGGTGTGTATTCCCAACCGATTAACTCTTCCCCTTTCATTTGTGCCGTAACTGAATATTCCATTCCTTTGAATACTGATTCTGCAAGATCTTTTGCAACAATTAACTGCTCACCGTTTACCAAGCAGTTTACATATTGCGCATCACGATTGACGACAAGTGCGCTATTTGCGGGGAGTGTCCATGGAGTCGTTGTCCATGCAACAATGAAAGTTTTTTCTTTCCCGATGATCGGGAATTTCGCAAAAACAGAAGGATCCTCTAAGTCTTGATACGAGTTGTCCATTGCAATCTCAAAGTTCGAAAGTGGCGTACCACAGCGCGTACAATACAAGGAAACTCGCTTCCCTTTATACACTAATCCTTTTTCGTGGAATTGTTTGAAAACCCACATAACAGTTTCCATATAAGGCATGTCCATTGTTCTGTATGGCTTCTTCATGTCGACCCATCGTGCGATCCTGTCGATATACCACTCCCACTCTCCCGAAACATCATTTACATATGAGGAACACGCTTCGATGAATTCTTTAATTCCAACACGAGATTCTATTTCTCGTCGATTTTTTGTCTTGTATTTCCGTTCGACCATTTCCTCAATTGGAATTCCATGGCAATCCCAACCCCAAAGACGCTCAACTCGCTTTCCTTTCATTGTCTGAAAGCGAGGAACGATGTCTTTCAGTACGCTTGCGAGTAAATGTCCATAATGAGGCAAACCGGTAACAAATGGAGGACCATCATAAAAAACAAAGTGATCAGAGTCTGGCCGTTGTTCTACAGATTTCTTAAAAATATTATTCTCTTGCCAAAACTTGAGAATAGGTTGTTCAACGTCATCATAAAATGAGCGAACATTCGGAACTGAAAATGTAGATGTAGCCATCCTGAATTATATCGCAACTCAGTTAAGAGTTGTACCCT
>CAZCKT010000024.1:0-12603 GCA_964499355.1 uncultured Candidatus Saccharibacteria bacterium
ATTCCGAATCGCTTCTACTGGACTTACTTTCGCTGCTTGCCCTGCAGGAATAAGTGACACGAGTACTGTAATCACTAGTAATCCGCCAACGTAAAGACCAATCATCCAGAAATCAAATCCAATAAAGGATGCTTTAGTAATCGCCCCCGACAACACTAAAGAACTTCCTAGTGTTGAAGTTATAAACGTTTGTGCTGTCGAAACCATAACATCACCCATACTGAATACTGCGGCAGCTCCAATTACCAATCCACCAACAATAGACATGACTATATAAGTTACCGCTTGTTGTATAAACATCATACGAATATCACCTTTTGTTGCACCAATGGCTCTAAAAATTCCAATTTCCTTTCTACTTTCTGAGACAAATTTCGCCATATTGATGAGTACAAATAAACCGGTAATAACAACAAATACACCAGATGCGATACTGAGTATTGAATACACATACTTTTCTAATGTGTCGTACTGCTTATATTTACTAAAGTCTTGGTAGCTATATCCTTTACTGTTAAGCTCAGTAACAACGCTGTCACGACTGCCAATAGATGCTAATTTCACTAAAATTGTTGAGCTGCTAAGCGGTAATGATTTTGTAAAATCAAAACTCTTATATTCGGAAGTTAATGTGTTCTTAGTTCTATCCTTAAAAAATACTAAACCTGGAATAGCATAGCTTACGGCATCTGTAGGGAAATTAATTTTTACGCTGTTTGCATCAAGTGCACCAATTGTACCAAGTTTATCAATATTTACTTTAAAACCAGCAGGAGGAAATCCTCTTGGTCCGTCAAAGTGCGTGTTATTAGCAGAATCAATTTGCTTATTCGTACTACTAATTTTGCTGTTTTGTGCACTGATTTGCTTATTCACATTGGTAAATTGTGATTTAACTTGATCTGTAACAGAATTGCGAATACCAGCAAATAACGTTGACGTTGCATCAGTCTGAAGCGTAACACCGTCGTAAACCAAACCGGTATACGTTAAGTTATACGCAGTAGAGGGCATTGCAGTTTTGTTTCTTGCATTTGTAGAAAGTGTTAAATACTCTTTCATTAATTTCGATGAAAACGATGATGGAACATACGCAGTTGTTTTATCTGTTCCTTCAGAGATTCCGGCAACAACAAATGTGTAAGTAATCGGAGTAGAAATCTTTGAATAGTCCCAATACTTACTTATTGCAGCTTTACGTGCAGCGACTTCAGCAGCAATCGACTTTTCCGTTTTCTTTGTATATTTAAATCCAGATGTTGTTGTTGATTCAGTAAAAGTTTGAATATCATCTAGTCCTCCAAATTTAATTGTAAAGATTTTTCCTAATAATTGATCTCTAACATATGAAACCGAACGCGCTTTTACCGGTCCTTCTGTTTGAGTACTTGGTGTACTACCTGATGAAAATTTTATTTCGATTTCAGATTTACCTGCCCAATCTTCATATACTTCTACAAAATCGTTGGCATTAAGAATTATGGGAATCGGTTGTCCTTCAGTATAAGTAAAGTCTCTGTTTGTATACAGTTTCGCATAATCAGAATCTAACCCTGCAAGTTTATCGATCGTAATTGTTTTATCTGCAAATAAATCAGTCGTTTTGGTATTTTCGATTGGTAATGTCGTAACTAAACTAGCTTTTTCAACATTGGTTATTGCTGAAACGTTTGCAACATCAGTCGAGGTGTATCCAGTTGCTGCAGTAGAGTCGAGGAGTTGTGCCATACGAAAACCACCGGAACTTTTAGCGACTTCAATAATCTCATTCTGACCTTGAATAGGACTAAATATCGCGTTGTGCGCTACTGTAATAAGGCTTTTCGCTTCACTCGAAGCAAATACGAGTGCTCCAAACAACACTGCAATTGGAAGTATCACAAATAACGACTTCCCTTTAAAAAAGGTTATTTTTTTACCAGTTAACTTCTGAGATTGGAATAGGTTGATCATACAATTATAAAAATAGATTATTTTGTAAAAAGTTTTCCGTCTTCAATACGCACGGTATGTTTAAATTGTTCGCTCACATGAGGATCGTGCGTAATAACGATCAAACTAACACCTTGTTTGTTAATTTCTTTGAATAATTCAATAACGCTTTTAGCACTTTCTTTATCAAGATTGGCTGTTGGTTCATCAGCCAATAAAATTTTTGGATCATTTGCTAAACTTCTAGCGACAGCAACACGTTGCATTTCACCACCAGATAGTTGCCTTGGATAATATTCTGCTCGTTGCGATAACCCAACTTTATCTAGAAGCTTGAGAGCTTTTTCTTTTGCAATTTTCCACGGAGTATTAGAAAAAAGCATTGGAACCATGACATTCTCGTATGCCATCAAATAATCCTGCAAATTGAAAAACTGGAAAACAAATCCTATTGTTCTATTTCTAAATGCCGAAAGTTGCTTATCTGATAATTTGGATAACTCTTGACCAGCAATTATTACTGAACCTTTTGACGGCTTATCTAAGCCACCAATTAAGTTCAACAATGTTGACTTACCACTTCCTGAAGGGCCAATGATCGCGAGATCTGCACCTTCATTTAACTTATATGAAATATTACGGACTGCAACTGTCATCGTGCCACCATTTTTATACTCTTTGGTCACATCAAGGAGTTCTAGTATTGTCTTCATGCACTTATTATAGACTTAGTATGTGAAAAGAAAGTGAAGCCAATTTGCGGTATACTTTTACCATGACATATGACAATCAAGGTAGAGGATTGAAAGTTGGAGTAGTTGTTTATGGCATTGATCCAACAGGATTAATTCGCTTTCTCATGCGTCACAACAAACCATATGACGGTAAACATAATGATGAATGGACATTCGTTTGGGGTGGAATAGAGCAAAGTGAAACAGTAGAGCAGTCGGCTGCAAGAGAAGTAGCTGAAGAATTTGGAATAACAAAAAATGTAACTATTTCATTATCACCTGCAACAACTGAATTTACAGGGCTACACGGTCTCTATTTCGTTCAATTCTGTATCGCACGTGTTGATAATATAGAAATACCTGTTTCACTAAACGAAGAAAGCATAGGCTATGACTGGATGTTGTACGAAGATGCCTGCAAACACATTAGACCACACGAAAAAGTAATTTTCGATTCTGTTATGAATACGAAATAACGCTTTTAACAACACCTTCAATTATTAAATCCTCGTCTCGAACTACTCTAATTGGAGGATATTTTGGATTGTAAGAAGTCAATATAATACCTTCTTTCGTAATGTGATATTGCTTAATAAGAACTTTCGAATTATGAACGCCAACGATAACAGATCCAGAATCTGCACCAGATTGCATTTTTGCAACAACTAAATCTCTTTCGCGAATTTTTGGCTGCATCGAATCACCCTTTGCTGCGACAATAAAGACTTGCTCTAAAGGAAAGGTGATAAGTTTCTTAGCGAAAGGAATACGTTCTATTGGGTTACCATCTAAAATGGTTCCGTTAGGGCCACACTGAGCCATGCCGTAAACGTTAACATAGCCAATATCACTATTGTCTGGATCAGTAATAATTTTGTAGTCGCGTGGATTAGCGGGGTTGCGATACATGTACCCTTTCTTTTCTAGTTGATGCAAATGGTGAGCGACAACACTCGTTGACGAAATAGAAAGTGCTTCTTGAATCTCACGAATAGATAATGGATTGGATTGATTCTTAAGCAATAATTCTAATAATCTCTTTTGATTGTCGTGTAGCTTTTTCATAGAACAGTTGTAGCACGTTCTTTAGAACATTGTCAAGAACGGTTGACATAGTTCTACTTCTTTGATAGATTTGTAGAACAAGAACAGCACGTGATGTCAACAATCGTTGACATGCATAGTGGTTGGAACTGCCTAATATTTGGACATTTACAGCATATGAACAGAACAAAACAACAAGAATTTGATATCATTTCTTCACCTCTTGGACATATACTCATTGTTGTTCTAGAACAAAAGGTAGTAATGGTTGAGTTTGCTGACGCAAATATGGCATTTGACGGTGTTCGAAATCCAAACAACGAAATCATAAAATTATGTAAACAACAACTTCACGAGTACTTTGATGGTAAAAGAAAGTATTTTAATTTACCGGTAGAGATTTCTGGAACACAAACACAAGTTGAATCATGGAAATACTTGCAGCAAATCCCATATGGTCAAACGGTCTCCTATCAAGATGAAGCAATTGGTATTGGGAATAAGGCTGCAGTTAGACCTGTTGCAAATGCTAACGGCAAAAATAAGATTGCAATTATTATTCCTTGTCACCGAGTCATTGGGAAAAATGGAAAATTAACAGGCTATGGCGGTGGACTTTGGCGAAAAGAGTGGTTACTTACCCACGAGTCGAAGTTTCGTTCAGCATAAATGCATTAATTAACGAAATCATTTCATCAGGGGATTTCAAATGGAGTAAGTCTGTTCGTAGTTGTGCGGCGCCGTCAAAGTTCTTTAAGTAAATCTTAAAGAATTTTTTGATCGTTTCGAAATTCTTTCGTCCATGCCAAGTAGATTTAAAAAGTTCAATATGTGCGCTAATCAGCTGTAATCTCTCTTGAATAGATGCTGTTTCACCTGTTTTATCAGGGTTGAATAACCAAACGTCGTCAAATATACCTCGTCCAATCATAAGTCCATCTATACCATATAACTGTCTATACGTTGCTAATTGCTCTTTTGTCGTAACATCGCCGTTACCAATCAACGCAACATCTGGTGCAATTGAATCTCGAATAGCAACAAATTCAGAGGCGCGTTCCCAGTGAGCTGGCACCTTAGAAAGTTCCTTGGTTGTTCGCAAATGTAATGTTAATGCATCGATCGGTTGTTTGAGAATATGCTCAACCCATTCTGGCTGAATTTCATTAAAACCAATTCGTGTTTTTACACTCAATCCAGTATTTGGTCGTGGTGATTTTGCAATACCTTCACGAACAACGTGAATTATTTCACTCGCAAGATTTGGTTCTCTAATTAGTCCTGATCCAGCACCACTCTTAATAACTTTTGGAACCGGACAGCCCATGTTAATATCGATGCCATCAAAGCCCATTTCAATAATAAGAGGAACTGCTTGAATATATGTTTCTAATTTCCTTCCCCAGATTTGGGCTACAATTAAATGTTGATTCTCAGTATATTCAAGGCGATGAATAATACGATCTCGACCACGAGAAGCAAGACCGTCGCAGTTTGTGAATTCAGTCATGAATAAATCTGGTCGTCCTTGAGAAAGTACAATTTGTCGAAAAACATTATCAGTAACATCTTCCATTGGAGCAAGAATAGTAAATGCTTTGCCAGTTTGTACTGCTTTGTTTTTTAACTCTCCCCAAAAATTGGTCATGGCGTATTATACGTGTTGTTCATGTAAATTTCACCTGTAGCAGGGTATACTTGCACTATGCGTATTCTTATTATCGAAGATGAAACTGGAATCGTTATTCCTTTGAAGGCTGGTCTTGAACGACGTAACTTCGCGGTAGATGTCGAAGAGGAAGGAACCTCAGGACTGAGAACAGCACAATTAAATGCGTACGATTGTATCCTGTTAGATTTAAATCTCCCTGGAATGGATGGACTTGAAATTGCTCAAAAACTTCGCGAAAAAGGCAATAATACGCCGATTTTAATGCTAACGGCTCGTGATTTACAAAAAGATATTTGGAGTGGTTTCGAAAGTGGTGCTGACGACTATTTAACAAAACCATTCGATTTTGTTGAACTGGTCTATAGAATCAATGCGTTAATTAAACGTAATCATCAGCAAAAGAGTGATATTATCGAAATTGAAGATATTGAAATTGATACGGCGGCTATCAAAGTCACCAAAGCTAAGAAAGAAATTTCACTCAATAAAAAGGAGTACGGAATTCTAGAGTATCTAGCACGTAAAAAAGGTACGATGGTTAGCTCTGAAGAACTCCTTGAACACGTTTGGGATGCTAATATTGATTCGTTTTCACAAACTGTTAGAACAAATATGAAAACACTTCGTAAAAAAGTGGATCCTACAAAAACAATAATTAAAACTATAAAAGGTTATGGCTACATCATCGACTAAAGAATCTTTCTTTTCTGAAATAAAGAATTCATTACAGCAATTCGCCCCATTTTTTAGAACAATAAGATTCAAGATGGCGTTCTTGTATTCTGGCATCTTATATTTATTCGCCGCGGGTATGGTATTAACGTTCAATATATTTTTGGGAAATAATTTAAGAAAAAACCCTCAACCACAACAAGTTCAAGTAGTACCTTTTTATTCACACAACGGAACTATTATCTTTGATGATTTCGAGCAATTAAAAATCGAAGAAAGAACCCGGATTAAGAATATCCGACTCAATGATCTTCGTACAGTACAAAAAATGAGTTTAATCTCTCTCATTCCTTTGGCGCTACTTAGTTTTACGGCTGGGTATTATATTTCGGGCAAATTTCTTGATCCACTGGATCGACTCAAGAAGAATTTAGAAAGTTTAGAATCGAAGGATTTGGGAATCCATTTCGATTCTGAAAATGAAGACGAAGTTGGTTCATTAATTCATAGTTTCAATGATTTATCGTCTAGACTGCGTGATGCATTTCACACACAAGAGCAATTCGTTCAAAATGCTTCACATGAATTAAGGACTCCACTTACCGTTATTCAAACAAATCTAGATACCGTACTTGATAATCCAACGGCAACAAAAGAAGAAATGACCACCGCCATTAATCAGGCACTCGGCGGTGTTAAGCAGCTAAAGAAACTTGTTAATTATTTACTCGAATTAACTGCACTAAGACAGAATAATTTTAAGGAAGTCTCCTTGCAATCTGTTATTGCAGAACAAATAGACATTACCAAACAGTCAAATCATAGTGCAATAATTAAGTTACAGGCGAATCCAAAGGTAAAGTACAACGTACTTGGGGATCAACAATTACTTGGTAGAGTTGTCATGAACTTACTTGAAAATGCACAGAAATATACGAGCGATACAACAAAACCCATAACGGTGACCCTGGAGAAAACAAAAAAAACGATTATTATTTCCGTCGCTAATTTCGGAGAGAAAATATCAAAAGAATCACAAACAAAACTATTTGATCGTTTTTATCAAATTGACCCTTCCAGAAGCAAGAAACTTGGAGGTTATGGATTAGGACTTTCTATTGCACGAAAAATAATTGAAGAGCATAGAGGAAAAATATTTGTAACTAGCGAGTCAAATATTAATACCTTTACCGTTGAGTTGCCAGGAGTTAAATAACAGACTGATTCTTGCCTGTTAGCTTTGCTTTCTTCAGCTTTTGATCGACAATGACCAAATATTTTTCCCATTCTTTCTTGATATCTTTACTGTTCAAAATATCAGTGATCTGTGTAGGGGTAAGAAGTTGAGAGCCTAACGATACAGTCGTTTTCATATTTGGATTTTTTCTAATGTTCGCTAATATTCGTTTTGAAACTGTTTCAAGAACATTAGTATTGTTTTGACGAATTGGCAAAAGTACTAAGAATTCATCACCGCCTAGCCTCACAAGGACATCATGTTTACGAAGAGAATCACAAATACTGTTACTCGCTTCAGCTATTTGTACATCACCACCTTGATATCCGTAGGTTGAGTTCATTCCTTTTAGGTTGTCAACATCCGCGAAGATAATACCAATATTATAGTCCAATTTCTCAGCGTATCTCAGTAATTCGAAAAGTTCATTCCAATAACCGTGTCGTGTTAATGCCCCGGTAAGATTATCCGTGAATGCATATTGGCGATACAACGCAACATTTTCAAGTAAATCGTATACTGTTTCAATTTCTATAAGAACTATCGTGTATTTTGTTGTTCCTTTGCGAATTACGACTGAGTATCGTTTTGGCTTTTCATCAATACTTAATAAAAGTTCCTCTTGAGTTACTGCCCACTTCTTCAGATTGAGAATTCTTTCTTCAGTTTCCTTTGTCTTTGAGGATAGTAAGTCCACGAAGTTTCTACCAACAAGATCACGTTTGGTACTTTTTGTAATATTCAAAAGCAAATCAGTTACTACCGTTGTTATTTTTAGCGGATGATTTTTTTGCATTGGTATTATACCGTATTGGTGGGCTTATTTCTACATTCTCTCGTCTAGCGCCTCATTAACTAACTTGTCAGCAAGTTTGTTTTTTGAGCGTAAAACATGCGTTAGAGTATAACCTTTAAGCTTGCCCAGAGATTCTTTAATCGAATCGGCGAATGCCTTTAAATGCGGTTCTCTTATTTTGTATTCGCCACGCAACTGTTTAATCATTAATTCACTATCCGCAAAAATTGAAAGTCTATCGCAATTTGGATAGAAGTTAACAATATGCTGCACACCAGAAAGCATTGCTTGATATTCTGCTTCGTTATTTGTTGCGATTCCAATGTATTTTTTTTGTTTTTCTATAACTTCTCCTGATGCCGTAGCAATTACAAATCCGATACCTGCATGACCTGGGTTATTTCTTGAACCACCGTCGGTATTTAGAGTTAATTCTTTATCTGTATTTGAATTCATAGCGATATGATAACACGCTCTTAATATGATAGGATAGTGAACGTATGAAACTGCGCCTGTTCATTACAATAGCACTAATACTTCTCCTAAGTTATTCGGGGTCTGTTTTTGCGGCAAATCTTTCATCGCCTAATTACGTTCTCGTTGATCCAGAATTAAATGCAGCATCAGGTACTGCTTCTTCAGCTAATTACAAAATACTTGTTGAAGCTGGTACTGGTATCGGAATGGGGCAAGTTTCCTCTTCTTTGTACAAATTTGGTTCAGGACAAGGTTATACATTTATGGCGAACGTTCCGAAGATTACCTGTTTCGAAACGACAACGACGAGTGGAACAACCGAATGCGTAGCTCTACCAAGAGGGAATGGTATGGTTGGTGAATGTGGAGATACTGGTTGTTATGATCGAGCTATGGTTCAGATTGATACTCAAAGTAATCCAAGTGATGCACTTTTCTCAATTCAAATTTCAAAAGATAATTGGGCAACTATTTATGTCATTGACGGTACGACACGAGCGCCAAAAGCTTACGGTAGTAAGACAATAGGGGATTACAAAACAAAAACTCAATGGGAGACCTCACCATGGGCACATTATAATGTTATTGGATTGCAACCGAATACCGAATACAAAGTTAGAGCAACAGCGTTACATGGTAACTTTACTGAATCAGAACCGGGGCCAAGTAAAACAGCAACTACCTCCCTTCCATCTATTACTTTTGATCTCGATGTTAGTCCTGATTTAAGTACTGATACCAATGCTCCCTACAACATCACGTTAGGTAGTCTTGCACCAGAAACAGAGAAATTCCAAACGACCCAGCGTGTTAAAGTCGATCTTTCAACAAATGTTCAAGGTGGAGCTACAGTTTATGTAAAAGATTCATACAGTGGGATAAGAAGTACATCCACAAGTTACACATTAACCAGTGCAACTGAAGACTTATCAAATCCTGCATCAGGAGACGGTTTTGGTATGCAAGAATCAGGAACAACTCAATCTGGTTCATCGCAGGGTTTCATTGTTCCTGGTGCAGCTTATGATTTAACTGGATCAAATGTTGGTGCAATTTCATCCTCAATCGATACTCGAGTGATTTGTACATTGTTATCTGGCGCCGGAACTTGTGGTGTTGACTCACCATCTTGGGTAACAGGTGGAAAAGCATTGTTCACACTTGGTGCAAGAGCTTCCCTTGCTGCGCCTGCTAAAGCTGACTACACTGACACACTTCAATTCACGGTCACAGGAGGTTGGTAAACTATGATTAATTTTAGCCCTTCAATAGTAACCTTCACTAAAGAGAAGCGAGTAATTCCAATTACTGTTAAAACAGATTCAAATGAAGAAATCTTACTCAAAAATATTACATTGGTTGCAATTAAACGCGACATTACCGGGGTAACTGAAAGATTGTGTTCTGATATTTCTTTCTCAACAATTGGTTCTTTTACTCGTTCAGAAAACACAACAACAATAACACTCAAAGTAACTGAACAAATATCAAAATCACTACGTGAATGCGTAATTGAAAAAGGTGAATCACTAGCACTACGTATAAAAGTAACTCCAAAGAGTGAAACCAAAAATCTCTCAGTTACAGGAAGTTTCTTAGCACCAATATTCGACAACTCACAAGGAACAATTTTTGACGGTAATAGAACAGCATCGGTTCTTGGAGAACTGAACAAACAGTTAGTAATTTCAGACGTCGTTTGCGCAAAGGAAATAAACTTCACAAGAAAAGACGTTACCTGCCAAACAAATATTACAAATGCGACTAATACCGGAGTTGTAATAAACGTCGTATCGACAATCAGAGATTCATTACCACCAAGTATTACCCGATATCAAAATTTAGAGAGAACAAACATTTTACTAATGCCAGGTGAGTCATATGGCTTAAGTTTTGTTATTCCTAAAACATCATATTCATTATTTAAAAGTGTTATTGGAGTTTCAACAACATTTTCTACGACTTCAAACGAAACTCTCCCATTTATCACGACTAAGGAAACAGTGATCTGGTATACGCCAGCTTTACTAATTGGTTTTACCATTAGCTTAGCTGTCGCTTTATCTGCTATACTGCTTAGAAAGAAAAATATTAAATTTAAATCCTAAAGAATGGTGCCCAAAAAACCAACACTTAATATCCAAATCCCAAGATTAGATTCGTTTGATATATTCGCAATGTTACTTTGGGCTGGAGTATTAATTCCTGCAGTTCAGTTGCCTTCGTCAGCAACTTTTTCATTCGCACGAAGTGTCTTCTTTATTCTATGGACAGCATTATTCTTTGTCTATGTTGCATATAGAATCTTTGCCGAAAAGAAGATGGTTTTTTACTCTGCAACAATTGCAAATACGGTTATTGCGACGTTAGGTGGTGTCTTTGTGTTGTCATACCTACTTTCGGCTTCAAGAATTGATTCACTCTTTGGTTATGACCTTTCTTTTGCTTCAAGTTCCCTCATTCTTATTTCATTAGTTGTTTTCTATTTCACCCTAAAACTTGCTGGATTATCTTTAGAATTCGCAGTTTCTCGATTATTCTCAGTTCTACCATTTACACTCGTCGTTCTTGATATTGTTTCTTTGTTTAGCTTCCTTTTACCAGCAGGTTTCTTCGAAAGATTACTTGGTAATTACTCACAGTATTTTACGTTCCTATCATCAGCACCTACAGCACTGTTTGGTAATGCACAACAAGCATTATTTGTTCATGCAATTGCTTTAATTATTACTGCATGGCAAATTGCTGCAGTCTATAAAAAAGGACAGCCAATGAACGTAGAGTTATATAGAAGAGGAGTTGTTGGAGTGCTTCTTACCATTACAACTTCGTACTTATTCTTCTATACCTATTCATTCTCTGTATTGAATTTTGTATTATTTGGACTCGTTGCTTTAGTTATTGGAATTATTTCTCTAACAAATTCATCGACTCAAGTAAAACAATATGGCGTTATTGCATCAGGTGCATTCGTTATTGCAATGTTACTTGGAGTTATTTGGATGAAAGTTGGTATTGTTGGTGATCTAAAACCAATTTCTGTCCCTTCAGCAGTAACTTCGTCAATTGTAAAGCAAAGTTTCTTAACAGCAACGACACCTATGTGGAGACAACTTGTTGGATTTGGCGTTGGTACATTCCCATACTTGTACATGCAATATAGACCACTAGAAAGTGCAAAAACATTCGGCAATGATACTTTCTTCTTTAAACCATCCTCATTTGTTTCTGAATTATTTATTGAGCATGGAGTCTTTGGTATTCTCTTAGTTGCAGCACTTATTATCGTCACAGTTCTAGCATATAGAAATGCGAGTTCAAAAAATTCAATGTTGCCAGAAGTTAGTATCTTGCTATTCACGTTGGCTACATTACTTACTGCTCCTTCATCACTTGCAATATTAATTGTATTGTTTGCTGGTTTGGCGGCATTCTTTGATAAGTCAGAAGCGCTTCCAGAAATGCTTCCGTCAGTAAGAGCAATTGAGTTTAAGGAATCAACATTCACAAACAAATCAACACCAAGAAGCGGTCAATTCCTTCTTGTACTTGCAGTGCTTTATCTCGGTGTATCGTTATTCGCATTAGTTTCTCCGTCAATGACCATGTATGGGTATTCAAAAGCCGTTCAACGCTACAATGTAGCAAAGCAGCAAGTTGCAAAGAAAGATTCTGCAGCGCTTAAGACATACAGCGACGCGTATTCATTGGCTGGTTCATACCGACAATACTGTAAAGATTGTGCTCAACTCTCGTACCTTTCATTAAGTACATTGCTTGCAACAAGTGATTTGTATACTGGATTAACGCAAGAGCAAAGAAACTCTTCGCAAGAGTTACGACAGGTTAGAAACATGACATTGCAATCAATTACAGAATTGTTAAGCAAAAACACAGTTCGATATGATTACTGGTTAACAGTATCTCAAGCATATCAAGCGATTGCTGATGACGAGAAATCAACGAGCTTGTATACGTTAGCTGTTCAAAGTGTTAGAAATGCATTGTCCGTTAATCAATTCTCAATAGATGCGAACTA
>CAZCKT010000025.1:0-12037 GCA_964499355.1 uncultured Candidatus Saccharibacteria bacterium
CCCCTGTTTTCAAAATAAAATTGTTAATATTTGATACCTTCCAACCATCAATTACTCCCCATTTTTTATTATTTTTGGTTGCTAGAACTGGAGTCGTTATAACACCAAGAACATCAGAGCTGCTTTCTATTTCGTTTTTCATTGTGAAATGAGGACTCACTTTTTTTGTTACAGATTGAGTTGGATTATAAGTAACTCTGTTTTTAAAATTAATACCTCTTATAGAGAATAAAAGAATTACTAAGGAACTAATTACAAAAATTCCAATATAAAGGGATTTATGATTTTTGCGAAAATTATTTTTATTTTGTTTTTCTCTTTTCATCATAACACTTTACCATACCGACTTATAATTTGCACCAATCTTGTCCCATAGACAATTGATTCATATTCAGTTAAAATACCTCGATTAATATTCATTCGTAAACGATGCAAGAAAAGAAGGTGTCCATAGCAATTTTAATCCCCTGCTACAACGAAGAAAAAACTATTGAAAAAAGTATTCAAAGTTGGATTAATCAAACAAGACCTGCTGACCAAATAGTGTTGGTCGATGATGGGAGTACTGACAAGACAGCAGATATAGTAAAAAAGTACTCAGAAAAAATTACCTATATTTATCAAAAAAACTCTGGTAATAAAAGTTATGTCCAAGAAACAGGCTTAAAACATATTTCATGTGACGTCTTTGTAGCTACCGACGCTGATACAATAATGAGTAATAATTTTGTAGAAGAAGTTGAAAAAGCTTTCCAGGATCCGAATCTCGACGCATTTGCTGGTTACGTAAAAAGCCTGCCAAATAATTGGCTTACAGCCTGTAGAGAAATCGACTATGCAATAGGACAAGGTATTTATAAACCAGCGCAAAATAAGATAGATTTCCTATTTGTAATACCTGGGTGTGCCGGTGCATTTAAAACTGCCACTTTTAAAAAACACCTAACATTTGATCATGATACTCTCACAGAAGATCTAGATTTTACTTATAAACTTCACCATAATAATTGTAAAATCAAATATTCAAATAAGGCAATAGTTTACACACAAGATCCAAACACAATCAAATCTTATTCTAATCAAATGCGACGATGGTATGCAGGAGGTTTTCAAAACCTTATGAAACACAAACATGCCATTAAAAAACCAAATGCTGCTCTAGAATTATCACTTATGTATATTGAAGGTATGCTTTTTGCAATATTATTGTTGGTTATGCCCGTTATTAAGCTTGTAATTTCTGCATATCTTTTTTTGTTCTACATTATATTCAATATGATTTGTGGTACTATAACCGCAATTAAAAGAAAACGATGGGATTTATTCTTCTACTCACCGTTATTAATCATTCTAAACATTATTAACGCATACATCTTTATTGAACAATTTGTTAAAGAATTTATTTTTAGAAAAAATAATTTAATTTGGTTTCATCCAGAAAGGAGAGCAATATGATGCCACCAGTTGGAGGATTATCTTTTATAATCCATATGTTAATAAACCTTTTTGTCCGTAATGAACAAAAAGAATAATAAACTTAAAAATTTATTTCTTTGGGTCTTATTATTTTTGACTTGGACAATTTTTATTTTTAGTTTCGGTATTACAGTTACAAAATCCATCTTTAACTTATCAGCACAAAATCAAAAAGATAAAAAGGAAACTATATCGATTTCATGTTTAGAAATCAAAAATACAGTAAAGTCAAAAAGAAAAGTTATACTGCGACTTGACGATGTTCAAGCTTTTGCATTTAGCAATACAACAAGAAAAATAATTGATGAGTCACTGTCTAGAAACATACCACTTGTTCTAGGTATTATACCGAATCACTTAGACGAAGATGTTGATTTAGTTGAATATCTTAAAAGTCGAAGTTGTAATGCTGAAATTGCACTTCATGGTTGGGATCATTCTGTAAAATATATTAATGAAAAACCCGAATCAGAATTCGAACATATCAATTACGACGAAGCAAAATCAAGACTGGAAACTGGTATTTCAATGATACAAAATACTTTAAAATCATCTACGAAATCATTTATCCCCCCTGAAAATAAAATTTCGAAAGAAGGCAAACAAGCTTTAAACGATTTAAACATAACGGTTATATCTGCAGATTCAGGTAATGAATTCGATATGACTATTGCAACCATTGATCAGAAAAACAACCTTATTCCAATTAAAAATATAACATCCGCCTGCGAGAAAAAATTTGCTAAGAACACTAATTGCGTAATTGTCATTCACCCTCAGGATTATCTAACTTATCTTGTACTTGATCCTGTGAAATTCAAATCCTTTACTGATTTGCTGACAGAAATACAAAGAAAAGGTTGGGAAGTAACCACTTTTTCAGGAACAAAGTAATTGCATTCAACGTCTTTCCAACTTCCCTTTTTCGTGTAACAATGACCACATGAAACTGCGCCCGATGAAAGTATTGAAAAAGCTTGGACCTGGCATTATTACCGGGGCAGCCGACGACGATCCCTCCGGAATTACAACATACTCACAAGCAGGTGCAATGTATGGTAACAACATTTTGTGGGCAAATGTTTACTTACTTCCACTCATGTATGCAGTACAAGAAATGTCTGCACGAATTGGATTGGTAACAGGAAAAGGCATTGCAAGAAATATCAAAGAACACTATTCAAAGCTACTACTTTACTTCCTAGTTGGAATACTTGTCATTGCAAACACCATCAACCTTGGAGCTGATCTTGGTGCAATTGCATCATCAGTACAATTGTTAATCCCTAGCGCGAACTTCTCGTTCGTTATTGTTGCGGCAACGATTAGTATTATTTTACTTGAAGTTTTTGTATCTTACCGACAGTATGCAAAAGTTTTAAAGTGGCTAACATTTTCATTGTTTGCATACATTATCACGGGTTTCTTCATAAAAGTTAACCTTTTGGAGACTTTGAAGTATTCGCTCATTCCTCACATGACATTTTCATTTGAGTCACTATTTATCTTAGTTGGAGTTATGGGTACAACAATTTCTCCTTATCTTATTTTCTGGCAAGCGAATGAAGAAGTTGAAGAAGAAATGGACAGTAAAAAGCTCAGCCGCAAAGGCGGGATTCCGACAGTTACAGCAAAGATGATTTCGGCAATGCGACTCGACACCGCAGTTGGTATGATATTTTCTTCATTAACAGCCTGGTTTATAATGCTTACCGCAGCAAACACACTGTTCAAAAACGGTATTACTTCAATTACAACGGCTGCGCAAGCGGCACAAGCACTTGAACCACTGGTACAATCATTTCCAAATTCTGGTTATATCGCAAAGTTATTATTTGCCTTAGGTGTCATCGGTACCGGATTATTGGCAGTGCCGATCTTTTCAGCAGGTAGTTCCTACGCAATTAGCGAGATTTTTAACTGGAAAGAAGGTCTGAACTATAAATTCAAACGAGCGAAACCTTTCTACGTTATTATCGTCATTTCAACATTAATTGGTGTTCTCATTAATTTTGTCGGTATTGACCCAATTCAAGCGCTACTCTACACAGCAGTTCTGAACGCAATTATTTCAGTTCCACTAATTGTCGTTATTATTAATATTTCTACCAATAAGAAAATAATGGGCGAACACAAGTCACCTGTTTGGATTAGTTCCCTCGGATGGCTTACTGTACTCGTCATGGGATTTGGTACAGTAGCAATGTTTGTGACATCACTACTGAAATAACCTAACCACTTTTTGTCCGCTTTGAAACTTGTTCAACATCGTTACGAACATCCGCTTGTCGCGCCACAATCAAGACACTTATAACATGCTCCATTACGAATCATTACTGATCCACAATCAGAACATAGTGGCGCATCTTCATTGTTCTGCTTGAGGGCTTGTTGTGCCTGATTTTTCTTCAACATTTCCATGTCGACCGGTGCAGTTGTTTCCACACTACTTGTAACAGCTACCTGCGCTTGTACTGGCGCCACTTCCATTGGTGTTGCTAATACAGTCGTAGCAGCTACGACTGACGGAACATGCACTTCTTCATGATCATGGGTATGATAAATCTTCATGACATCAACAGCTTTCAAATCTCCATTTCCCATTGCACGATCTACTAGTTCTGAAGTATGGTACTTTTTCGCCTTATCTGCTGTTAAGAACTTCAATGCTAACCATCGTGCCAAATAATCAACAATCGATTTCGCCATAGGAATGTTACGGTTATTCGTCATCCCTGATGGTTCGAAGCGAACATGTGAATATTTAGTAATTAAAACTTCAAGTGGAACTCCATATTGCAAGTTGAGAGACAATGAAATCGCCCATGCATCCATAATTCCACTTAATGTACTGCCTTCTTTATTCATCGTTAGGAAGATTTCTCCAGGAGTTCCATCATCAAACAAACTCACGGTGATATATCCTTCGTGACCACCTATTTCAAATTTGTGCGTAATACTGACTCGTTCAAGTGGCATCTTCCGACGTGGCAAGATTGCTGAAGTTGAATGAACAGCAATCGCCTCTTTCTGAACAGCTGCTGCGACAGCAACTGGTGTAATTTCAGGAGCTGCCTCATCTTCATCAAACGAGAATAATTTTGCATAGACGCTATCGTCATCAGATGAAGTTGATAAAGGTTGAGAAAGCTTTGATCCATCACGATATAACGCATTACATTTCAACCCAAGTTTCCAGCTAGTCATATAAATTTCTTGAATATCTGCTATGGTTGCATCTTCAGGAAGGTTAACTGTTTTACTGATTGATCCAGAAATAAATGGCTGACCTGCCGCAAGCATTCTCACGTGCCCCATTGGTGCAATATAACGTGTTCCTTTACTTCCACACTTGTTCGCACAATCAAATACCGCATAATGCTCTTCTTTCAAATGTGGTGCACCTTCAACGGTCATTGATCCACAAATATATTCATTTGCTGCATTAACTTGTTCCGAGGTAAAGCCAAGTTCTTTAAGTAAATTGAAATCTGATGCGTTGATGTCCTTCCCAGATACCAACGACGACACAAATTCTGCCCCAAGAACATATTGGTTAAACAGGAAGGTAATATTGAACGCTGAGAGTAGCTGCGACTCTATAGCGTCTAGTTTCTCATCAGTAAATCCCAGTTCCTTAAGTGACTGTCGGTTAATATGTGGAGCACCATTTAGAGACGCTGATCCCAATACGTATTGCAAAATATCATGTACTTGGTATTCATCATATCCAAGTGCAGTAAGCGCTGGTTCAACCGATTGGTTTACAATCTTGAAGTATCCACCGCCAACAAGCTTCTTAAATTTCACTAATGCAAAGTCTGGTTCAAAGCCAGTCGTATCACAGTCCATAACCAGTCCAATTGTCCCTGTAGGAGCGATTACAGTAACTTGTGCATTTCTGTATCCAAATTTTTCACCGAGTGCTAATGCCTTATCCCAGCTTTCACGAGAGGCATTGAGCAAGTATGGAGGCGTTGTTGTTGGATCAATTCCGGTTGGGATTGTTGAGAGCTGCTCGTATTCAGAAGGATTCGCTGAATATGCAACGCGTCGGTGATTTCGAATAACGCGCAACATGTGTTGTTTATTTGCTTCAAATCTTTCGAACGTACCTACTACTTTTGCCATTTCTGCCGATGTTGCATAAGAATCACCAGTCATAATCGCGGTTACCGCACTCGTTACGCTACGTGCTTCGTTACTGTCATATGGCATGCCCATCTTCATTAAAATTGTTCCTAAGTTTGCATACCCTAGACCGAGAGTTCGATATTGGAAAGTTCTCTCTGCCATTTTTGCCGATGGTGATTGAGACATTAACACTGAAATTTCAAGAACAATAGTCCAAAGTCGAATAACATGTCGATATGTTTGTACATCAAATGTCTTAGTTTCTGGATCATAGAATTTCTCAAGATTAATCGATGCCAAGTTACAGGCAGTTTCATCCAAGAACATATATTCCGAACATGGATTTGATGCGTTAATTCGTCCATCTTCAGGGCAGGTATGCCAGTCATTAATGGTTGTATCAAATTGTAACCCTGGATCTGCAGATTCCCATGCTGCTTCTGCGATTTGATCCCAAATATTTCTAGCACCGACTGTTTTTTTGATAGATCCATCGATACGACTAATTAAATTCCACTCTCGCTCTGCTTCAACAGCTTGCATGAATCCATCGGCGACACGAACACTATTATTAGAGTTTTGTCCGTCAACGGTGACGTATGCTTCTGATCGATAATCAGTGTCAAACGTGCTAAATTGGAAGTCTGCTGGCTTCACTCCATTTTCCACCAACATCAACACTCGCTTCACATAATTAAGGGGAACAGAGAATTGCTTTGCTTCTTTAATTTTCTTCTTTAATTCTGGATTCTTTTCTGGATCGATTCCTTTCGTTTCTGCCGACTCCATGATTGATTTAAGTTGCTCGTATGCGATCTTGCTTCCGGTTACAAGTGCTACAACTTTTCGTTCTTCTCGTACTTTCCATGCAATAAATTTCTCGATATCTGGGTGATCTACGTTCAAAATAACCATCTTCGCTGCTCTGCGGGTTGTTCCTCCTGATTTTACTGAACCTGCTGCTCGGTCGAATACTGATAAGAAACTCATGACACCTGAGGATGTACCACCACCTGACAATTGCGCACCTTCTTCACGAATATTTGAAAAGTTTGTTCCCGTACCTGAACCATATTTGAATACGCGTGCTTCACGTGTTAACAAATCGAAAATACCTTGTGGATTCACCAGATCATCATTAACTTCTTGAATAAAACAAGCGTGAGGTTGTGGGTGTGAGTACGCGTCAATTGATTTCGTTAATTCTCCAGTAGTCGGATCTACATAATAATGTCCTTGTGCTGGTCCATTAACTCCATATGCCCAATGTAACCCTGTGTTAAACCATTGAGGTGAGTTTGGCGCTGTTGTTTGGGTAATAATCGTATATTTGAGTTCATCATAAAATGCCGCTGCATCTTCGGGAGAATTGAAATACCCATAACGCTCTCCCCACCAAGTCCAAGCCCCTGCCAATCGATGTGCGACTTGTCTAATGGACCATTCACCGGTTGTTTCTTCTGGATTCTTGAGAGTTGGCTCAATTGCTTCAAAACTGTCATCCTTAGTAAAATCAACTTTCTCGGCAATTTCTGTTGGAATTCCACGCTTTCGTAAGTATTTCTGAGCCAATATATCAGTTGCGACTTGCGACCAGGTTGTTGGTACTTCTACATTATCTTTTTGAAATATTGCCTTACCGGATACATCAACGATCTTAGATGTCCTCTTTTCGTAGACTATTTGCTCAAGTAAATTGTTTTCAGGTGTTGTATAAACTCGTTTTACTTTGAGTCCTTTCTCGCCAATATGCTCATTAACGACCGGTTCTATGGAATATCCCATGCTCTCTATACAAAGTTAGTTGAAGAAGAAAACTTCCCTAGGCAATACGATATAGGGTAAAAAGTTCCACGTCAACGCGTTTTTGCAACCGACGGTATTACAGGTTGTATTCTTCATGGTGTATTACCGACAATTGATTTATGGGCATCAATCGAGCTTGTTTCATATTAAATTCACTAATCATTCACCATGGTATTTTTGTGTTACACTGGTACATGAAGCTTACAAACAAAACTATCTTAATTACGGGTGCATCTTCTGGAATTGGCAAGGCAATGGCACTTCGTTCTGCAAAAGACGGAGCAACAGTTATACTTGCTGCAAGATCGGCAGAGAAATTAGCCGAAGTGGCAACCGAAGTTACCTCACTTGGAGGAACACCAGTTTCTGTACCAACAGATGTAACCAAAGTTGATGATATTCGTAATTTATACTTAAAGGCAACCGAGAATGGACGGGTATTGGATGCAGTATTCGACAACGCAGGCTTAGGATTTATTGGAAAAATCTGGGAACTTACTGCAGAGCAAATTCAAACGATTCTTTCTGTAAACACTATCGGTATGATTCTAGTTGCTAAATTTGCAGCAGAAGTCATGCAGAAACAGAAACATGGGCATTTAATTATGACCTCTTCATTAGCCGGATTAATCACCTTACCAGAATGGTCGGCGTATGTCGCAAGCAAATGGGCGATCACGGGATTCTCAGATTGTATTCGATATGAATTAGCACCATTTAACGTTCAAGTCACAACACTCCATCCAGGCATGGTTAACACTGAATTCTTCTCGAAAGAAAAAGCTAATCAAGATATGACAAAACTAGACAAGAACGCTCTATCAGCAGAACAAGTTGCAGAAGAAGTGTACAATGCGCTCTTTACAAAACAAAAGAAAATTATTATTCCAGCAATGTCAAAGAGTCTCGCTTTCTTACAAAAATATCTACCTGGAGTTAAAGACACACTTCTTACCTCAATGTCGAGCAGTGTTGAATACAACAAGACGTCCCCGGACGAAGACGAACCATCGTTTAGCTACGTTAAAGAAGTTAAGTAGTAAAAAAGGTATGGATCATTTAGCAATAATGGATCCTCGTAGAAAATTACTACCTTTAATTCTTAATGGCAAAAAAACAATTGAATCGAGATGGTATGTCCACAAAATAGCACCTTGGGATCGAATAAAGAAAGGTGATTTTATATATTTTAAAGATGCCGGGAAACCTGTTACGTTGAAAGCAATAGTAGCAAACATAATTCAAAAGGAACTACAAACTATTTCTGATGCTACGTCTCTCATTAAAGATAATATAGAAAAGCTTCAGTTTTCCAAAAACGCCTTAATAGACCATTCTTGGCTAAATGGTAAAAAGTATGGAATTCTAATTTTTCTTGAAAAACCAATCTCATTAGAACCTTTTCTAATTAACAAAAATGGTTATGGTAGTGCTTGTGCCTGGATTACTATTCCAGACATAAATGCATTAAGGAAATAGTACCTACTTCTTTTTCGGAATCGTTAATCCCAATGGCAAATAGACGGTCACTAACACACCAACAATTGCCCAAACACTCATATAGATAATCATGAAGATTGGTAAGACCGTATCTGCTTTACCATCAAGTCCAATTTGTGGCAAATTCAATGCTGATAAGACTGCGAGGATTACTGCAAAAACAGCGGTTACCGTTGTCGTTTCTTTTCTAAATTCATCAGTCATAACTGTTCCTGTAATTTGCTTGAACATTAATGCTGCCATAATAGATGCTGCAGCTGGAATAACAAAAAGTAATACTACTGATTGAAAAATATACCAAGCGGCAGGTCCAAAAATAACCGCAGAAACAACGACCAATGCGGAAACAAGCATTTGGTTAGATTCTGATTTGGTTGATTTTACACCTGTAACGACGGTTGATTTTCGAGTTACTTTAGTAACTTTCTTTGCTACTTTGGGCATTTGGGCAGTAGTATAAATTTATACCTGTTTATCAGGTTTATTCTTTGTCAGTGTATCACGCTGAACCCATGGCGTCCAATAAACTTTTCGTTCAAATGATAACTCACCACTACGTTTACTAATGCGACCTGCGTCGAATTCGTAACGAATTACTTCTCCTGTTGGCAAATCTAGGTTAACAATCTGATCGTCAGTAATATTTTCAATATACTTTACAATTGCTCGCAAACTATTTCCGTGTCCTGACACAATAACATTCTTTCCTGAAGCTATATACGGCATTACAGTATTTTTGAAATAAGGGACAGCTCGCTTGAATACATCTTCTAAACTCTCACCTTCTGGTGGTTTATCTTTATAACCACGTCGCCATTCCATTACTTGCTGCTCACCATACTTTTCTTTGACTTCTGCTTTATCAAGTCCTTGCAATAATCCATAATGTCTTTCGTTCAATTTGTGAGTTTCGTAAATCGGAATATCTTCAGGTGTCATAAAGTTAGAGCTTAAGGTAAGTGGATCCTTTACCGATGAGTGAACAACTATTCCCGTTTTATTCTGTCTCGAAAGTATCGTAAATAGCGTCTGTTGTGCACGAATTAATTCGGACGTGAATGCGACATCGAACTGGGTATCACGCAGTTTATCACCACATTCCTGGGCTTCTTTAATTCCCAAAGTACTTAAAGTGACATCGACCCAACCTGTAAACCTATTTACAGCATTCCAACGAGATTGACCGTGCCTGACCATGACTAGCGAATTCATATGACAATATAGCATTTCCTAAACAACTGTGCTACCATAAAAAAGGTATACATTAAGATAAATGAGGCATAACAGATGCAATTTAATACAGCTTTAACCTTAGAAAAGCTCCTTCGATCAAAAACACGAACTCGAATTCTTTGGCACTTCTTAGAAAACATAGATGCAAGATCAGGTCTTCGTGAATTAAGTCGAATTGTTAAGTTGCAAGTTCATGCAGTTGGCCGAGAGATAGCACTTTTAAAGAAAGCAAATCTTCTTATCGAAGAAAAAACACCAGCAAAAAACTTCTACTCGCTTAATAATGAACATCCTTTCTTTGACGAAATCGTTTCTCTTTTCCATAAATCTTATGGAGTTGGTGGTATGGTCATGAATAATCGAGATTTATTTGCAGGCACAGATTTCCTCTTGTTAACTTCCTATTTTTTGTTCAAACAACCAAAGGATAAATACGACATTGACATTTTGATTGTCGGCGCACCAAAGATAGACCAAGTTTCAATATTTCTTCACAACATAGAAACAAGCTTACAACGTGAACTACTCTACACGATTATTACCCCTGGAGATTTCAAAAACAGAAAACAGAAACTCGATCCATTTATTTGGAATATTCTAGAAAAACCATCAGTGCTCTTACTAGGAAAGCAGGCAGAATTACTAAAGGGCGTTGCGAGCTAGAGAATTAACATAGAGTCCCCATACGAGAATAATTTCGCGTCATTTTTGATCGCAAAATCATATATTTCTCTCCAGGTTACTTTGGATTTTTTGTATTGAAGGAATGCATCGACCAAGGTAATTAAAGAACTCTTCGGGAAGTGGAAGTTTGTTAACAACCCATCGACTATTGAAAACTTGAATGGTGGGTATACAAATAGTTGAGTCTCGGACAGTATATTTTTTGATTCTCCTGTAGAAATAATATTTTTGGCTACGGTTTCAAGTGTTCTCGTTGTTGTTGTCCCCATTGATATAACACGTTGATTTTTGTTTTTTGCCGTTTTAATCATCTGTATTGTTTCAGAAGAAACAAAGAATGGTTCAGAATGTAGGACATTTTGTTCGATGATGTCATGGCGCAATGGCAAAAATGTTCCTCTACCAACATGTAATGTTACCTCAGCAATTTTCGTACCTTGATCTAATAACCTTTTTTCCAACGTCTTTGTAAAATTCAGTGAAGCAGTTGGCGCAGCGACAGACCCCATCTTCTTCGCAAAAACGGTTTGATAACGTGCATCGTCTGTTGAATCGGTATTTCGCTTGATATAAGGAGGTAACGGTACTTTTCCTCTTTCTTCAAATAATGTAAATAACTTTTCGACAGTTATTTTTCCGTCCTGTCGATAAAAAATACCCGTAAATGATTCACCTGTAGAAACTACTTTCTTCATTCTATAACCATCGCCAAAATCGATGTACTTTAACGCATCTATTTTTAGCTTTCTTTTTGCGGTCAGAAATTCCAAACGGAAACCTTTCTCATTTTTGTCATATTGCCTTTCCGCATATTCTTCCAGTGATTGAGCATGGGGTTCTGTAATAAAAATTTCTAGAGGTTCGCTACTTTTTCCAAATGTCGTTACTGCTCGTCCAAATAATCTTGCATGAAAGACCTTGGTTATATTTCTCACTAAAATATCATTTGAAGTAACATATTTATCCAAATTTTCATAGGTATCTATCGTTATTTTTCCCGTCGATGTATCAACGATAAATAATTTTGATGATCCTCGAATTTCTGGTGGATGCAACGCAATTGCAGAGTCTGGAAATTGGAAATCATATTCTGAGATATTCATACTTGGCAAGATTTAATTAGTAGGTAGTTTCTTGCACAATTTTTGCGAGTGTTGGAGACGAAAGTGAGCTTTCGGCTAAACGAGCAGAAAATTTGTGCAAG
>CAZCKT010000026.1:0-11053 GCA_964499355.1 uncultured Candidatus Saccharibacteria bacterium
TATTTTACAGTAAAACAGGTGATTAATACCAGAATTGAAACTTTACGGTATAATAACCATAGATAAGTTTGATCGAATTTTATGGAACAACCTCAAGAAATCACTCAACCTATTGCAGCGCAATCACCGAAGAAAAAATCGTTTTTCACAACACCAATTTTTATTCTTATTGCAATTTCTTTACTTATCTTTTCACTTTGTGCTTGCTCTATTATCTCACCCCTCATATTTCTATCAGTCTTTAATAAGTCAGAAAGAATCACCTCAGATTCAGATTCTGAAATTACAATCGAAACTCCGACACCAACGGTAACGAAAACTACTCAGACAGAAATTAGTTATTCAACAATGACTTTCGACAAAAGGAATGTAACCATTACTCGCGTTATCAAAGAAGACGCACCAGAAAGCAATTGGTGGAATAAAATGCCTGTTAATACAACTACTAAAAGCATGACTGCGACCGATATGTACAAGCAGTTTCCTGATGTCTACGATGGTTTGGTTTACCACACTGGTGAGAATTCTTATTACATACTAGATCCAAGCTCTTACCAAAAAATCTCACTTGTATCTTTTAAAACATATCTTGCAGAGACGTTGACCAGTACTACAAAAAAGGTCGATACCACTACAGATTTGAAAACTATGACTATCGATGAAATAACCCCTTACTCACTGTCTTCAAGCAAAACAAATACAACATGGAGAGCCGTAAAGAGAGCAACCTACTATGTTCATACTTCCCAAGCAGATCCCAATGATAGAAAGAATTGGACAATTGCGAGCTCCACAATTGTCTGTTATCTTCCAATTCTTGGATCAACAGATTTTATAAAGTTTGACGAACCACTACACAGCTCAGGTTCAGAAACAAATATGTGCGATGTCATAACAGAATTGGGAATTCTCAATTCAAATGAAGTAAAGTTGTCCAGAAATGACGCAGTTAACCTAGTTCGAAATCGTCCTTCTGTTGTTAATTACCTTAAAAACTCACCTGGTCTGGTTACTTTTGATCACGAGACATCAGTTTCATATGTAATTCATGTTTATGAAGTCAACGAAGGTGGCACAACTGCTACGAGAAATTGGTACACTGTTAACAAGAATTCAGGATACGTCGTAACCGAGTTTAATGAGTAATTCGTGCCGAAACCAAATCAGAACAAATTAGAACTAACACGGTACTCTGCACTAAAAGCGCTCGCCCAACAAGGAAAAAGCGAAACTACACTAAAAGGGCTAGCTATTAGCCAAGTTAACGATGATTATTATCACGGAGCAGGTAATGACGACAGAATGTCAGATAAATTGGTACCAATCCATGAACTAAGTGAACAAATTGCTGATGTAGATTTCACGTTTCCTTCTGATCATTTACCAGAAGATATTTATGAAATCATTGTATCAAAAGCAAAAGAGCATGGTTATTCTGAAAAACAACTTGGCAGAATTATTGCGCTGCTAGAGAGAACAATGTATTCGAAAAAAAATTCGTACAGAGAACAAGGAAAAAAATTTCCTGACGAAAAAGTTTCAGGTGAACGTGTTAGACAAGTTCATGACGAACAGTTCAAACCATTCGTACGACGGATTCTCGAAACACTCCTCTAATTTTCAATTGACTTGAAAGGTATAACTCTATAATATGGACACAATATGTTCATTTAATACATTCATATGGCAACCGTAAAAATTAAAAAGAATTTTATTCTAATTCTTATACTTTCGGTAGTAGTCGTCATTATTGGGGTTGCTGCGAATAGATTTTTACAGGAAATTGATAAAAAATGGAACGATGAGTCAACCTGGAAGAGTAATCAAATTGTTACGTTTCCTAAGGAAAGTGATGACCTCAAACTTTCACTTACAACTGATTCAGCAACTAATACAAAAACGTTAAAAGTCCCCTATTGTTTACTTTTGAAAAGCATAAAAAACGATTATAGTGTTGAATATCACTGCTCTTCAATCCCCTACATTTATACGCAATTACAACTCTTCGATCCATATGCTTGGGATGCAAAAACTGGGATTTCATTGCGCGTAGAAAAGGATAAATTACCTGATAGTTTCTTTGGTGAAAAAGATGTTAAATTCGAGTATTTAGATGCACCAAGTATTCCTGCACCTGTTTCTATTTCCGTAACATATAAGACTTCCAGACCAGATAGAAATCTCAGCACAAAAATTTCACACTGGATCAAAACCAGAAAAGGCGAAACAGAAATATATACTGACCTGATCACTAACTGGTCGATTGAAAAAATACCAACATATTCAGATCTCAGCAGTCAACAGAAGAAAGAGTTTATAGCTGAATGGCGAAAAGAGGCAACAACTGATTTCAAAAAAATATTTGGAATTTCAACATTAGCAGAAAAAAACTATGCTGACCATGCGTTAATAAACTCTTTCGGTAAAGGTTTTAAATTTGAACGTTATGTTTGTTCAACAAAAGATTCAACAAATTGCGTACAAAAGGTTACGGCAAATCCAGCTGATGGAGCAATGTATTATCTATATTCCACCTGGAATGATCCTTTAACTCAGAAGATTTATACAACAATGAAGAAACTGCTCTATCCAATATCAGACAAACGCATAACAGAGGGAATGAACGAAATCCAATTGCAAGAAGCCTTCGCAAATTGGACGGAGATTCAAACTTACCAAATTACCATGTGCCCAATTACAGATGTACTCAATGATTCAACGAAAAATGAATATGTTACCTCAGTATTCAAAAAACTTATTAAAGACGATATATTTGTTTCTACTTCTACCCTTCAAAATCAATATGATAATTTTAAAAAAGAAAATTCAAATTACTCGGGATTATCGTATCGTGAGTTGTTGAAATCTGTAAATTTTTTATGCAAAAACCCAACATCTTCTGATAAAGAACTCCTGAAAGAATATTATAACTATGTCGCATTTAGAGGAGCATCTGTTTATTTTGAATCACAAAAGGGAGTTGTAGTTACAGTAGAAAACGTAGGAGAATCACTCTACAACTCGTATGTATATACTCCTTACAAATACCATTTAATGCAAGATGGGGCAGATTTTCTACTTGCAAGTAAAACCGGTCTTAAGCAAGATGATATGGAAAAGACACAACAATACAGCTATAACTTACTTGCATCATTAGTTGCATTCTATTTAGTGGGAGGTTCTGTTGAAAAATAAAATTGCTAAATTACTAATTGGTCTTTCATTGCTAGGTTATACTTTATTATTGTTTCCTAATGTGAACAAAGTATACGCAAATCCAGAAGATCAACCTGCAGTTCCACTCGTTAAATGCGATAGTGATGGAAATCCATATACGGTTGCCGGAGCTGTAAACTGTTCAGCTACATGGGAGCAAAATCCACATAACTGTTACCACTGTTGGACTGATGATGGGATAAAAATTCATTATGGTTGGTACGACTTACCTGATGGATACGTATATGACGTTGGGTCAACGAGACAACAAGGTTCATATACAGCCAAACAATTGATTTTTGGCGATACAGGCAGTTGGTGTTCAAATGCAATGTGTGGATGTAAAGAAGAATGCGCTTGTGCTCCACGTGCTTGCCCTCCAACAAATCCACAAAATAAATACATGACATTGGCAGTGCCTACTAATGGTACTAGTCGAACTTGTGGTGATCCCTGCCATCCTGTTGAGGCAGCATGCGCACCTTCATATGTAAATAGTGCTCCCTCTTGTTCAATACTTCCAGGAAAAATCACCATGACACGCGAAGAGGCAGCAAAACAATTTCAGCTTTCTGTCGTAGATGCAGATTATGGAGATGCAATAGATGTTGTTTCTGTTAAGGTAAAAGATTCTGCTGGAAATTTGAATTCTTGCGTAAAAGTAACAAATTTAGCAGGAGGGTCGCTAATCGGACCTGTTAAGAATAATCAAACAAACACCTTTAGCGTAGATGCACGAGAAGCACACGGAATATTTACAAACATTGGTGGCAAATCAATTTGTAGCGGAAAGCTTGAAATTGGAATCGTTGATATTGACTCCGATGGACCTGCAGGTGCTGATACCTCAGCTGGAATTGTGAAATGTTCAGTTGATGTAGAAGTAACTAACGAGGCACCAAAGCTAGGAGCTGTAAAATTGTACGATCAAGATGCGGACACACAACTTCGTGATACAAACAATTTAATTAACGGAACAAATACATCAATTGCTATTGGTTCACCTGTTAATTCAACTGATAAATTAAGAGCTTCATACTGTAACGAACCACTATCACTTCTCGATCCAATTAAATGTCCACAAGGTGGAGAGAAATTTTTGCAAACTCGACACAATCCATTGCAATTTGAATTTACTGTAAGTGATGCAAATGGCGCAGACGATATTATGCAAGCAGGCGTTTGGCTATCCTACTATAACAGCGCAAGCATGAATGATAAACAAATAAACGTCCCGTTAGTAATGCCTGTTGCCAACCCATCAACTCGAATGAGTTTCCAAGCTTTGTATTCAGAAAAAGAATCCAAAGACATAAACGGAACTTACTACTTCATTTCGCGAGCATGCTTAAGCCCTGCATGTGGACCAACAAATTTAGCAACGAGTTCGAAACAAATATTTTCAGCCTATGCCCCAATTGACTCATTGCCACCTTATGCAGGTGACGGATTGAAATCTGGTAATTTGTACAAAGGTAAACAGTTATCAGCCACAACAAACGAATGGTACCGAGCAGGTTTTCCTGACTGTCTACTAGCAGGAGGTTGTACTTCAGCAAACGTACCAGCGACTGCAAGATCAGTAGCTACAAGTGCAAATGTGTTCTCTCTTCCTGGTTATACTTGGGCAATCGGAGCTGAAGATAATAATCTACTCTGCTATCCAACGAATTCAGCACAACCAAAGGTCGTTCAAGTATCAACACCTGTAGCATGTCCAAAAGATTGCGGTGCATGTATTCAACGTGCAGGTATCTCAACATCTGGTAGCGAAATAACCGCTAAATTCAAACTGTATTTCAATGATAAAGATGAAGGGCAAGGATTAGCAGCTGGTCAATACTTTGTCTTTATAAGCTCACTTGATAAAGTTGGAGTTCCTCTAGAAAATGTTGTTGGGCAAGGAGATGAAGGTTGGTCTAGAATCGACAAGTTTGGTAAGTTGTGCGTTGGTGCCTCATGTACCCCTGACAGGAAATTTGCTTTACTGTACGACCCGATTCCACCAAAAATCAGCTTTGATTCATGGACACCATCTGCAAGTCAACTTGACACAATAACTGCAACTGCCACAGTAACTGATAACGTCGGTGGCTCAGGAGTTAGCGGTATTTCAAATAGATTCATTGCAAGGCAAGCGACACTCGATGGAGAGCCAATTGAAGGAAGACTATGGGCAAAGAAATTGTCCGATTCAACTGACCTTGATGGCAGTCAAGACCATGATCCGACATTCTCGGGTGGTGTTACGACAATAAAAGGTAAAGGGTTGATTCCTGAAGAAACTATCATTGCAGGACTTTGTGCATACGATAACGCAGGGAATATGGCATGTAGCAAAAACGTTAATGACTACGTATTCCTTTCTTCATGGATAAAAACATCTTTCGGAGATATCTATAGCTCTAAGAGCGCTGCTCCACCGTTCTCTCAAACAATTCCATCAAATACGACAATAAACGCAATACTTAATACTGATAATACAGCGAAACAAGATGCAATTAAGTCACCATATACTGCAATTTATTCTCCATTCAATGAACAAATATTTACTGCAGGTACAGGAGCTCTCTTAACAGGTTCAACGTCTGGAGCTGGACTAACCGGTGGATATATTCCGAACGGTTCGACAACCAGTTTACCGCTAGGTTTTCAGAATTTCTATCGAGATGGAGGAACAACTACAAAATATAACGGTTATGGAGTATCTGCGTTGACGCAAGGTAACGAGTTTGAAAGAACACGGGCAACCGCAATTCTAAACTGTGACTTGATGAATGAATCAAATCAAGGTACGTGCCAAACGAGTGGTTCAATAATCGACATGAGTAGTTCCGGTACAAAGTATAAAATCTTATCATCTGGAACAACAACCATTGATTCAACAATTTGTTCTAACGTCAATGTAATCTTTGTATCTGGGACTGTAACTGTTAAAGGGAATGTGACTAAAGCGAATCCAGAAAGTGGTTGTTTATTCGTACTTTCAAATAATGCGTCACTTATTATAGAAGATATCCCTAGCAATCAAAGAACAGCCGCTCCAGACGGAAAAGGTAGTCCTTACACAGATAGATTCCAAGCAGCAGTTGTCGCAAGTTCAGGGGCCCAAATTTCGATTAAGAAGGCAGCAACTAAAGCAGCAAACAACAGCATCGATCGACTTGAAATTACCGGTTGGATTTATGCAGCAGACAAAACGCCAAACTTCTTACGAAGCCTTGCACCAGTAGACAATCGACGATATCCAGCAGAATGGATTATCTACGATGCAACACTACTCGATACGTTTAGAAAGCTTCTTGGAATTGAAAAAACTGTGGATGTCATTTGTGGAACTTCAAGCCACGTGCTCTGCACTTCTTCAAAATAGAGTTAAGAGACTGAATATTAGTTCGTTATAAAACCTTCATGTTTTTTAATTGCTGTTGCAAAAGCATCAAGTTTGAATTCAACAATAAACGAAAGTTTCTGTGTTACTGGTTCACCAATTAACGTTGCAACCGTACTTGCATACGTTGAATCTGCAGGAGCATATTTACTGAAAAACTGCGTTAGTGTGCAGTCACCACATTTCCAAATAATTGTTTTATTATCTGACGCGAGAAGTTTATATGACGAGTGCTCACCTTTACTTATTGCTTTAATGTAGGCCTTAAGTGCATTAAACCCAATATCGTAAGTACGAAACACAAAATAGCTACCTCCTCTACTATCATAACGAACGCCACACGCGGCAACTCCACCATTTCTCACGATCATGGCATTTTTTGAATCCTTCGACATATCAGTTGATGCATTCCTGATATTTCCTGGATTATTATTTTGACACGCCCAACCTCGAAATCCATGCGTTTTCTTTGGTTCATATCGACAGTCACTTCCAGAAGTACAAGGTATACAACGTTGAGTAATTTGTGGACAATTAACGGCAACTGTCCAAGGTTTTGAGTAATCAAAAGTCGGCGTTGGTGTTGCAGTTGGTGTCGGTGTTGGAATCTTAGTTGTTGGTACAACAGTATATGTTGGTTTCGGTGTCGTTGTAGGCGCTACAGTAGGTTTTGCCGTTGGTTGTGTTGTTACAGGTATGACAATATTTGTTGCAGTAGGGATAACAGGATAAGTCTCTTGTGGAAACATACTATCTGAATCGCCTAATATTTCATTAATTTCAATTTGTTTACGCGATTGCTCAAGAGCAACTTTTTCCCGTTGTTGATGTACATCATAACGAATGGTAAAGCCAAGAGTTAAAGATAACAATGTAAAAGCTAACCACTTACCCATTGTTCTCACCTTTTATTTACTAATCTCTTTGAAAAGTGGCATACCACCTTCAGTAGGGACATAAATTGTTCCCTGTCGATCTTTTAATGAAACGATATAGAGATACGTAAGATATTTTGATGTTAAGCCTTGCGATATAAGATTTTGTGCGTCTCGCTGACCTTTTGCTTCAATGATTTTTCGTTCTGCTTCTTTCTTTTCTCGTTCAAGGATAAATTCAAACTTTGCAGCTTCTTGTTGAGCAGTTAATTTTTGCTCGATACTGTCAGCAAGTGCTTTGCTTAATTGAACATCTCTAAATAACGTCTCTTCGACAACAACACCACGTGGTTCGATATCTCGAGCGACTTGATCTTTAATTTTTGTTGCGATTTCTTCTCTCTTTGTTGAAAAGACTTCAGTTACCGTATATTTTGCAACGACTTCACGAATTGCACTTCGAATGACAGGTCGGATAATTTTTGATTCATAATCAGTTCCCAACTCTTTAAAGATTGTCACTGCTGATTCTGGTTTTACGTGGAAAAGAACTGTAATATCGATTTTTATCTGAGCACCATCAGAAGCACGCGCATCAACAGAATCATCGCCTTTCACCTTTCCTTCATTTTCTGATGATGACATCGTGTATTCTTCTGTTCTAATCGACATCTGCGTAACATTAGAAAATGGATTTTTGAGATTAAGACCTGACGAAAGTGTTCGATCAGAGACTTTTCCAAAAGTACTAATTACACCGACCTTTCCTGTTCCGATAATGACAAGGAAAATTGGCGCAACAACTAATACAGCAATAACACTAACAATGGCGACAATCACTCCTGTTGGAAGTTTTGGTTGATTCATCTTGAATAATACAAATTAACTACTCCAAGTATACACCACATTGGGCTTATTTAAACAAAAAAGCAGCCAGGATATTGCTACCCTAACTGCTTTTCAAATCTAACTACGATTATTCTTCGAGTTTGATGTTAGAGGCATTCTGCCCCTTTGGTGCTTCGATAATATCGAAAGTTACCTTGTCTCCGACCTTAAGCTTTCGTTCTGCTAATGCTCCGGTTAATGACTTCTCATGAAAGAAAATGTCCTTGTCTCCGCCATCTTGCTTGATAAATCCAAAGCCTCTATCAGTTACTGTTTTTACAATACCGCTTGCCATAATAAATAAGAAAAAATTAGTGAGTGGGGAAAAATTTGTTAGAAATTTCGAAACTTAGGAACATTATAACAGGTATGGCGGAAGAATGTTACTTAATACGCAACAACCGTGACCGTTAGATTCAATGTATAGGTTCCATTCTGTTGCTGTTTTGGCACTAATTGCGAAAGTGTCGCCCCTGTAAAATCCCAATAACAGTTCACCGGTGTCGTAGCGCTTGATGTTAATAAGCCAATTGAATCAATCGTTCCTTGTGAAAAACTGGTTGATGCCCCCAGAGTAATACCATTATTATTACAGCCCGCTTGAGGAGTTGAAGTTCCAACGGAAGGATTAATTGTTAATTTTCCACCATTAGTTGCTGGATCATTATAATCATACGTAAACGAACCTGTTGTCCAAACTGCAGTTGGACCAGAAGTTGCTGCAATAGATACTGCCCAATTCGTGTTTGCCGTTGAATTTGTCACTCTAATTTTTTGCGATGCACTCCCTAAAGTCCCTGTCGCTGTTTGATTATTAAATGCAGTAGAAGTTGAAGATAATGTAAATAACGGAGAAGGGACAGTACTTCCGGTACCATCAACAATATCAATAGATAATACGCCAGGATTACCACTCGCCGTACCACATATTTTCGTTGAAAATGCTGCACTATCACCAACATGAGCATTGGTAACCCCCGACATTGAGGCAATTGTAGTATCAAAGCCAGTACAATTTGACGCTTGATATCCTATTGATACTGATCCACCAGAAGGTACCGACAAACATACTGAATTTGGGTACAAGGATTGTGAGTTTTGTTCTACGTGTGAATTGGTAGATGAATATAACTTCGCCACAGTTGCAAATGTACCAGAACAGCTATTCGTAAGCCCCGTTACACCACCACAACAAACAAAATTACTGTAGTTAGTTTGTGAAGCCAGTTCAGCATGCGAATTCGACGTTGCATACATACCCATGACTTTAACTTCTCCTGGATTACACGAAGAAGTACGGACCGTACATGAAAGTGTACCTGCAAACACAGGTTTCTGAAAAAAAATAAACCCTAAAAGAAGGGCTAATATGTAAATATTTTTTCTCATTTCTACAATGATCTTCTGACAAAAATTGCTGGAATTGGTACAGCAGTACCTACTGTTGCTGTTGCTGGAAATGTGGCTGGTAACGCTGCGTAGGTAAATGCGTTTGTATAATATAATCCAGGCGCAGTCCCTAATGTGTTGTCATATCCCATTATAGGGATCATACTGGCAACTGCAAAACACCTGATGGTTGGCGCTGAACTCCCCACTGAAACTAACCAATATAATCCAGGCGTTAAAGTTTGATTAATGGTTATTGCCTTTACACCTGTCGTTGCTGTACTAGATGCACCAGCATCAAGTAGACGTGTCCCTGGAAAAAGGTTCCCATTATCGTTGTATATTCCCAATCGCACATTTCCAGCCAATAGTGTTGTGACATTAACTGCTATTCTATCAATGGTTATGTTTTCTTCAACAACAAAAGGTATCGCTCGAATAGTGTTTGCCGAAGGGGCTCCCGTCGTTAAGGCAGTTCCAGTTGTTGGCGCGGTATACCAGCGTTCAGGTGCAGTTGCACCTGATCTTCTATACCCAGTTGCACTTTTTACCGGAGCTGAACTTGTCCAACTTGTTCCATTAGAAGTTAAAACATTACCGTTTGTACTAGGTGCGATAAGATTCACCGTACCTGTGCCATTTCCAGCGAGCAAACTATTTGCTGCAAGCGTTGTTAATCCCGTTCCACCTTGAGAAGCAGTCACAACTACATCCCCGACTTCTGCCCAGGTATGTCCTGGGTTTGGTGCAGCAGCTTTTACATTCGTTAAATGATAGTAAATAAAGAAAACGCTGAAGATAATCCCAATTAGTATTCCTCCAAACACTCCTTTAAATTTTCTCATCAGTCGAACAAAACGAATTTACTTCTTAGGTGGCACTTTGATAGATTGTCCAGCTTTTACGGTATACGGTGCTCGAATCTTGTTAACTCGTGTTAATGTATGCCAAGAAACTTCACGAGATGCAGCAATTGATTGCAAATCATCACTGGATTTAACAGTATATGAAACCCAGGTTTTATTAATCTTTTTAGTATTCAATACCCGTTTGACTACTAGATATGCAATTACTACTAATGCCGTTAGAATAGCCAATTCAATATAAAGTGCAGTTGCAATAGGTTTTACAAAGATAACCTTACTGACATATTCGTGACGATCAAGTTTACCAGCGTTGGTAACACCTTCGCTTGAATTTGGATTATCATTGTATTCAACAAACGCCTTGATTCGATAGAAACCACCCCAGAACATCTTTGTTTCAAAGCGGATTTCGGTTTCTTGTTGAGGAA
>CAZCKT010000027.1:0-10778 GCA_964499355.1 uncultured Candidatus Saccharibacteria bacterium
TGCTTCAATAGAAGCCATCTCTTTATTATGATTGTCTTGAAGTAAGAAAATTAGTTTGATTAAGTTATCTTGTGTAAGTCCAATATCTTGATATTTTTCAATCATTTCTTTTAGAAATCCTTCCAAGCAATAAAAAAGAAATCACCATTGATCAAGTAAATAAGGTCGTTCAAATTAAAAAGAGAGGGCAGGGTATTGCCCGACGTGCAGTTTATGACCTCCTTTCAGCAGAGTTACTCTCGTATGTTATTCATAGAGCGACTCAACTTGCACCAACAATGTCAGATAAAAAATTTGGCTCAATACGAACAAAGTTAGTTCGTTCATTGTGGGGGAGTTGTACACGAACAGGTAATTTAACCTTTAATAAAAAACTCATTCTTTATCCACTAGAAGTAATTGATTATGTCATTATTCATGAATTAGCACATTTACAACAACACAATCATTCCTCAAAGTTTTGGGATATTGTTGAAAAGTATTGCCCTGAACATAAAAGGCTGAGATTTGCTCTAAAAAAGAGAATTTATGGTTAAATAAGTGTATAATTTTGTATGAAACAAGTTTCAGTTGTTATTTCTGCCTACAATGAGTCGAATAGACTTCCACAATCTTTAGACAAAATTGCACTTTTCAAGCACGCTCATCCAGAAATAGACCTTGAACTTGTAGTTGTTGACGACGGTTCGAAAGACAGCACATGGGAGATTATTCACGCAAGTCCTATCATAAATAAGAAAGAACGAATTATTCCAAATGGTGGAAAAGGTCATGGTCTTCGTGTAGCTACAAAGCTTGCAAGCTACGATTTAGTTTATCTTTGTGATGCAGATTTATCCTCTCCTATTGATGAATTGGTGCATTTCCTATCGTATTCCGATGAGTACGATATCATTATTGGTTCAAGAGCACTTGATGAATCTGAAGTAAAAACTTCCTTTATTAAAAAGTCTCTTGGTCGAGTTGGAAATTTTATGATTGGTTTATTCCTGGGATTAGGTATTAAAGATACGCAATGCGGATTCAAATTGCTCACAAAAAAATCAAAAGAATTATTCCTGCAAACGACTATAGATCGATGGGGATTTGATTTTGAATTGCTGTATTTTGTTTCTCATAACAATCTAAGACTAAAAGAACTCCCTGTAACATGGGTTAACACAGAAGATAGCAGAGTAACTTCCCTTGATTATGTTCGAACATTCAAAGACCTATTGTCAATTTGGTGGAAATACAAATTCCAAGTTGCCGTTCCAAAAGTAGGTTAGTTTACCTTCCAAATTGCGAATCCATTTGCTTCTTGCAGTTTTTCCCAACTGTTTGGAACTTCTCGAGAGCTTGAATTCGATCGAATTATTAAAGTTCCTTTCCCAATTTTCTCAGCAAGCTCTTCCTCGTTTTGTGCAATCAAGGCCCAGCCATAAAACGATCCTTCCTTTTGCTGCAATATAGAAACATTCTCCTGTCCAAAATAAGATTTGAATACCACGAAATCCAATGGATCTTCAACAACAACTTGCACCGACGCTCCATAAGTTTGGACCAAATTGTATGTATCAGAATATTTCGTACTACTTTTTGGAAAAACCAAAAAGAGCAAAAGGAGCGCATAAAATGCTACACCGTAACTCAAACTGTCACCAACAAGTGACCACCAAGCATATCCGAAGGTCAACAGAAGCATTGTTCCATAGCCAATCACGTATCGGTCAACATACACATGAAGCCCCAAGGAAGAAGCCAAAATCATGCAGACCAGAGGAATTGCACCAATTGCCAAAACCATGACTATGTCTTTTAATTCTGATTCTTTTTTTGATGAAGCTTGAATCGTTAATACGATAGCAACGATAGATGCAACCAGGATTAGCATACCCACTGAATTCGTCAGTAATGGAAAAGAGAATTGATTAATCTGAGGTAATCCAAGTGATTGCCGATCAACTCCAAATAAAAATACATAAACGACACGAATAAAAGTCGATAAATCTGCTTGTGGAATCCATCCCAAATTTCCTTTTTCGAGTAACTTTTCCAAATGGAAATATTGCCAAAGATACGTTGAACCGATCCATCCAACAATCAATAATTTCGCTATGTTTCCCCATAATGTAGAATCATAGAACCACTTTTTATCAATCATCATCAATATCAGGTAGGCAACAATATATCCAAGAATAATCAAAATACTTAGATAATGCGTTAGTCCAATCGCAACGAGAGACAGAATAAAATACAGTTTTGCTGAATCCCAACGATAAAGATTTTTCGTTGCATTAAAAAAGAGATAGACAGAAACTAAAACCAAAAATGCCAGAAAAGAATAAGAACGGGCTTCAACAGAATACGATGAAAAGAATGGTGAGATCGTAAATAGAGCCATCATCGTTAAGCCAAACTGTTGTCTTTTCTCGATAGTTGAAGAGAATTTTTGTGTAATAGCATAAATCATTGGTGGAATAGCCATCCCGAATAGTAAGGAAAACCCTCTAATTGCAGCAACAGAAGTTCCCAGAACAGTCACCCAACTTCGCAATAGCAAGTAATACAACGGAGGATGCACTTTATCTGCGGCCAAATATGCCCACATTTGATCCCAAGGAGCACGGATAACGATTGCAGTAAATGCTTCGTCATACCAAAAATCACTTGCAGTCAATTGTCGAACCCGAAGCCAAAAACCTACGAGTAGCAATCCAATGAAGATTGCCCAAAAATAAAGAGGCGATAACTTTTTAGTAACTTGAGTATTCATACAGGATTCTACACTTTTTCTGTATTGCGTATATACTTTTTTGCCCAGGTTTCTTGTCTTTTAGAATATCGCCGATGTTCCCGCTGAATTTCAGCAACAATTTCTAGAAATTTTGGTGAATTTTCATCTATTAAGTCTTGATAATTGCTGTGTGTACTCATAAAATTTACAAGCTGCTTGTAGCCCATCATCTGAAGAGCAGGAGCATTCAGACTATATTTTTTAAGTAATTGCTCAACTTCCTTAATCCACCCTTCTTCAAAATATTTGAATACTCGTTCATTAATTTTTATCGCTAATTCATCACGCTTTGGTAATTGAATATGCCAAATTTTCTTTGAATTATAAAAGATGTCCTCTATTGCAATGCTCGAGAATCGTGGACCATTTTCGACACCGACATTTTCAATCACTCGAATTAATCGTCTTGGATTTTTGTTATCACTTTCATTTAACTTCGTATATCCCTCTAGGTTATCCTTTTTTGCTCTTATTTGTAATTCTTCTAATGAAAATTTCTCAAGTTCTGCCCTCAATAGTTCATTTTTTTTTGCTAAAAGAGATTTACCTTCCAAAATAGCATCCAAATACAATCCTGTTCCACCATGTATTATCAATCCACCAGCGTTTTTTATTTCATCAAAGTGAGTTTCTACCCATTTGTAGACATATTGTTGATAGTCGTAAACCGAAATTTTTTCATCTGGGGATACAAAATCAATTCCGCCAAAAAGTACTGTTTGATTTTTTGACAAAAAGCTAAGAATGCTTAGTTTGTTCGTTCCAATATCTGCTCCAGTATAAACTTTGCGAGAATCAACAGAAAGAATAGGATAGTGATACTTTTCCCAGAGGTCTTGAGCAATTTTTGTCTTGCTTGCAGCTGTTGGTCCGAATATGATGTGAAGTTCCATAATTTGGTTGTATTGTAACAAAGACTGGAATTCATGTACAATTCTACATGCTCAGATATACCTCAATCGGTTCAAAATTTATCCTTGGAATACTTGTAGTTATTGCTGCAATCGCAACATACCTACCTTTTCTAGAAGCTTTCGCATTAACTCCAGCAATCGCTTTAATTCATCGATTTAGCATCACGCTAAACCTCGGTAATGATACCAAAACTATTCAACCTATCGTTTTCATATTACCAATATTATTGATTAAAGGATTGTGGGATTTTCACAAATTGTACGGCATCAAAAAGTTACTTTTCAGTCCAATTGCAGCTATTGTCGGGTTACTTACAATCGTTGACATAATTTCAGTTTTAACCTCAACTTCACGTGGCTCATCGATTGGGCAATGGATTGCGCATGCAATGAATCTTGGAATATTTCTTACCTCATCAATTTGGTTAAAAATAGTCACGGATATGATCAAACGCGATAATATGAAGAAATATGCATTACGTTTAGTGAAAACGTTCTCAATCGCGTTATTTGCATTTACTATAGTTAACAGTGTCGTATCAATTTCGCAATTTGTCGATTGTTCACGAACTACAAACCGATGCCAAATTTGGAACAATATCGATGCAGCACTTCCAAACAAACTACTTGCTGTTGGTCATCAAAAGTTTTCTTACACACCTGTAATTATAAGAGCACCTGGATTTTTCGGCGATGTTAACTTTAACGGCATGTTCTCGTTATTCGTTGCCCTTGGTTGTGCAGGATTGCTAATCTTGTCAGAACTTTTTAAAACAAAAAATGGTTACGAACCAAAATATGAACAACGATATTTACTAGTTGGATTAGTAGCTTCGATAATTTCATTTGTCCTTACACTTTCGCGAAGTGCCATTCTTGGAGCAGTGGCTACAGGAATTGTTCTTGGTATTCTCTATTTTGTGCCAATTATTAAAAAGGTCGGAATACCGAAGTCATTAACAGCACAAATTGGAAAATTTGGTGGCATTAGTGTTTTTGCAATGATAGTACTGTTCATTATTGGTTCGCTTATTCCACTTACATATAAATCGAAACAAACTACAATTTCAGCTGAAATTATTACCTATGTAAAAGATATGTTTAGTCCTAACGAGGATTCTGCACAAGGGCATGCTGATCTATTTCAATCAGCGATCAAAATTGGTAATCAAAACAAACTCTTCGGTATGGGACTTGGAACATTTGGTGTTCAATATCAAAAACTCATCGAGCCAAACGGTGGAACGACTGCGAATCCACACTCAACGTATGGGATGTTGTACGCAGAACAAGGTTTGATAGGAGTTATTGGTTACATTACTGTTATTGTTTATCTTTGGTTCATTGCTATTAAATCATCTCGAAAATATGTTAAGGAACTTCTCCAAATGCATGCAGAAAACAAGAAAGCCACAAAAGAATTTTATTTATTCAATGGGGCAAAACTTATTCTCATTTTGATAACATTTGGTATTCCATTTTATTCAATTGCTACAGTTTCATATTACGGATTCTTCTTGCCAATGACGTGGTGGTGGGGAAATGGGGAGCTAATCAATTAGAACAAAAAAAATGACACCAAAAAAACCAGTAGCAACAGAACTTGGGCTACCAGCAAAAATACACCTATTTGCAGCATTAGGTCTCAAGAAAATCAAAGAAGAACTTCCATTTAACACAAAACTGTTCTTGTATCGTGGAGACCAAGAAACAGTGAAGCGGCTACTTTTAGAAGCAATCACTGAGACTGGAGATATCCGAAATATATCACCTACAGGTCATTTTCAGGTTAATATGAAAAGAAGATTTAATGGTATTGATTTGGCTACGGAAAACGTTGTCTTTGTCAGAACAACAGGTCCATTAAGTCTAGTAACGACTATCGATAAAGATGCAGCAGAGCTATCAAGTCAAAGAAGAAATTCTCGAACGACTATTGTTGCGGTATTAAATACAACAATAATGGACGAATTATTCGGGACCAAGCCTTAACACAAAACTTCAAAAATCTGCTATACTTCGGCTATGTCATTCCAAGATCTTATTAATGCGCTCAACAATTTCTGGGCGAAGCAAGGATGTTTAGTTGGCCAACCGTATGGGGTCGAAGTAGGTGCAGGTACCGGTAATCCTCATACATTTTTCCGAGTTTTGGGACCCGAACCTTATAATGTCGCGTATGTAGAACCAAGTAGGAGACCAACAGATGGAAGATATGGACAAAGTCCAAATAGATTTCAACATTACTATCAATATCAAGTCATTCTAAAACCCGCCCCAAAATTCAATCAAGAATTATTCATCGAAAGCTTAATTGCCCTTGGTTTAGACCCACAAAAGCATGATATTCGTTTTGTTGAGGATAACTGGGAATCAACACCATTAGGTGCATGGGGATTAGGATGGGAAATCTGGTGTGACGGTATGGAAATCGCCCAATATACTTACTTTCAGCAAATGGCAGGTACTCCGCTTGAAGTTCCGACCCTCGAAATCACTTATGGGTTAGAACGACTTGCTATGTACATTCAAGATGTCGATCATTACAAGGATTTAAAGTGGAATAGTACAACATCTTATGCCGATATATTCGAGCGACATGAGTATTGGCAAGCAAAACACAACTTTGAGACATCAACTCTGGAATCACTACAATCACTTTACACAATTTACGAAAAAGAAGTACAAACACAACTCGAACAGAAAAATTACTGGGGAGCATATGACTATCTTCTTAAAGTTTCTCATGTTTTCAATTTACTCGATGCACGCGGAATGATCAGTGTCTCGGACCGAGTGGCAAAATTCGGTATGATGGGTAAAGCAACAAAAGCTATTAGTGCCTTGTATCTAGAAGAGCGAGCATCTTTAGGATTCCCACTTCAGGGTCGAATGGCACCAATTACCTACAAACCAAAGATTCATGAGGTACTTGGAAAAGCAAACAGAAAAGGTAAATATCAAAAGAACATAGCAATTGTTGAACTCGGATTTGAAGAATTACCAGCATCATATTTGACCGATTGGAGCGAAACGTTAACACACCATTGGTTTAAAGAGCAATTGAAGCAACAGGGAGTTACCTACAGAAAAGCCTACATTTACCTCACGTCACGTCGAATCGTTATGAAGGTCGTGCAACCTAGTAAATCGGGTAGAGTAGTACAAAATTTAAAAGGACCAGGAGCCGCTATTGCATATGACTCTGAAGGTAAGCCAACACAAGTACTAGAAGGATTCATTCGCAAAAACGAGATTTCTCTCAAAGATGTAATGGTGAAAGAAGATAATGGCAAAATGATTGTTACTGCGGAAAAAACGATTGTTCGCACATTAAGCGAGGTATTCCAAAACATTTCAAATGCACTTATAGCGACAGCACCAAAGACGAAATGGATGATGTGGGATGCGTCTATACCAACGTTTATTCGACCACTTCGATGGATTATCGCTTTCCATAATAAAAAGAAACTTGCACTATCTTTGATGAGTATTTCAACTGGAAAAACTTCACCGCTACCTCGTTACGAACTCCCTAGTGAAGAACGAATTTCCTCTGCGCAGCAATATTTACAATTCATTCGCAATAACGGAATTATCCTCAGTCAAAAGAAACGAATGAGACGGATTGCTAAAGAAGCCAACCAAAACGGTGTAAAAACTGGAAAATTCGAGGATATGGTTATTAAAAATGCTTTCCTAACCGAGAATCCCCAAATTCAAGGGATTAAACTTGAAAAGAAATACACCGAATTACCAAAAGAATTGATTACATTGATCTTAGAAAAGAATCAAATGTATTTAATTACCGAAGAAAAAAGTGGCGATTTATGGTATCACCTGGTAGCAAATCATAGACGAGTACACAAACGAATCGCACATGGTAACCAAAAAGTTGCAAAGGCACGATTAGATGACGGATTGTTTTATTTCCAACAAGATGGACAGAAAAAGCTTAGTGATTACAGCGAAGGACTTCTTAACGTTGGATTCCATCCTAAAGCAGGATCTTATTTCGATAAGAAACAGCGAATATCCGGACTTGTTACGCAAATATACAGTGCATTAGGGAAATCGATTCCTTCAGAAGTTACCGAGGCATTAAAACTTATCAAAAATGATAAAGCAACAGCACTAGGAAAGGAATTTCCATCACTCGAAGGCGTCATAGGAAAAGCTTATGCGAAACGTGACGGAATCAAAGAGACAGTAGCAACAATACTTGCCGACCATTATCTTCCTGTAGATCCTGCTGGCAAGCTCCCAGAATCTGAAGGCTCAAAGATAATAAGTTTGGCTGACAAAATGGATTCACTGATAACACTTGCTCGAGTGGAGAAGTTGCCTGAAGGAAATCATGATCCATTTGAAATCAGAAAAACAGTCTACAAAATTCTTGCATTACTTTCTGCTCTCGATGGAATTTCACTTGAACTATTCATTGATCAATCAGATTTAGAAAACGAACAAAAAATCGCACTAAAAAAATATATTTCGGTACGTTTTGAATTACTTATGATTGATAACGGAATTCCTCAATGGATTGCTCACAACGTCGCATTAGGAACAAGCACAAGTTTCGCTGCAAAACACGAGTACGCAAAGAAGCTTGCACTCGTTGCTCACGATGATGAATCTCGCTCTGAAGTAACAGATACGTTCAAACGAGTTGCGAACATTTTACAAAAGAACAATATTGAAATTGTAAGTAAACAACTTTCGGAATATGTTCGTGATATAGACTTAGATTCAATCGAAAAAGACTTATTAAACTACGTCATCAGTCTAAAAAACTCAATAATGCCTGATAAAGTGATAGAACTATCCACTAAACTTCACAGTTTCTTCGATAAGGTAACCGTAGTTGCCGAGGATCCAAAGCTTAAAGCTAGAAGACTAGATATTCTTGCTCAAATTAGGCAGGATATTCAAAAGTATTTTGCTATTTCTTTTAGTTAGCGAGTCTGCCTGCAAGTTGAGATTCTAATGTTTCGAAAAGTTGTACTGTTTCTGAACTAATCATTTTTGCATAAACACTGTTCTCATCATTCTTTATTAAATATGCAAGATGACGTATACCATGTGCGATTACAGACTTATGTGGTAACTCAAGCGGCCGGGGTACTTTTGGATTATCCGAATGTGAAATAATTAGATCATTAAAAGCAAGCCTCATTGGGTTCATGTCTCGAAACGAAAAGCTATCTGCATAAACTAAATAGGTGAGAACAACAGTTCTTGGCTTTTCATAACGCCAGCTGGTCGAATGCAGAATATATTTCTCTCTATCATGAATAAATGTAGAATCTTTAAACAAAAACTCTATATATTCTGTCGCTACTGAATCTGGATCTCGGCATTCTTGTGATAAATCCAACGCTTTTCGTACAATATGAAAGCCATCAGTAATGGTTGTTGTTAAAAACAATTCTAGGACAGTTTTCATAATAATAGTATAATAGCGTACTAATCGTAGGAAATGAATACGTCAACAGGCAACGCTGAAACCAAGAACATTGGGACAGTATCCTTCAAAGTCACTGTTTGTGAAGATTCAGCAACAATTTTAGAGGAATTAAATCAAGAATTTCCGGTAATAATACCAAAGGGAGAATTTGCACAAGAATTTTGGCGACAAACTGCTGACACACTTCACGCGACACTCGCTAATGGCCGCCCGCTTGGATATATTACATTCCCAAATGATGACGGAAATGCTTCAAAAAATATGGCAACTTTAATCCAAAAGCATGAATTGATATTTAGAAATCAGAAAGGATTACGTCTCGCTTTTGACATTGATGCAGTACCAAACGGCACATTAAGTGGCATTGTTATAATTCAACGTGATCCAATACTCCCACCTTATAGATCACCACAAGAGGAAATGGACTCTTATCTGACCATATTATCCGCCTACTGGCAAACGCACTGATTCAGATGAGTCTACGTCTGTAATAGCAATTGTTCCTTGCAATCGATTTCCAAATTTTGAAAGATACTTATCAGTTTCAGCATATTTTTGTTGCGCGTGAGTAAGGTGGTTTCCAATTACCGCATATGACTCCAAAACACGTCCATATTCAGCTTCCATTGTCTTAATTGAATCAAGTATCTCTTTTGCCTTTTTACTCACCTGCATGCCCTTCATACCAAGCAGAACAATTTGAATATAGGCATATAACGTACTGGGAGAAACGGGAACCACATGGCGATCGAAACAATATCGTTTAATGTTCAGATCTTCGTCGTCTCGGATTACGGTTTCGTAATAAATATTCTCAGCTGGAATATACATAAAGGCAACGTCAAGCGAGCGATCTTCTTTTGAAATATATTTTGTCGCAATATCATCGACATGTTTTTGAATATCCTTCTTCAATGCTTTTTTGATGGCAACTTTTTCTTCTTCACTTTTTGCGTCGTTTAATCGAATAAAGTTTTCAAGAGGGAACTTCGAGTCAATTGGCAAAAAGGAATCGTTAAATTTTACGATAGCATCAACAATGACATCACCGGTTCTATACTTATATTGAAATTCCAAAACATCTTTAGGCATAAATTCAATAAGTAATGACTCCAAGGATTCTTCCCCCCAACCGCCGCGCATCTTCTGTGCTTTGAAAACATTTGTTAAGTCACCAATACTCTTACCAAGATCTGTAATTTTCTTCGATCCCTCCTCAAAAGCAGAGATTCTTTCACGCAAATCGCCAATAACTTTACTTGCTGTTGTTAATCGATCATTTACTTCTTTCGTTGAACTTTGACTGAATCGAAGATTTTCACTAACTCGATTAGTTACATGTTCTTTAACTTCATTCAATCGCCTTTCTAAATGGTCATCAAGTGAACGTAGATTGTCTTCTAATACTCGTTGAACTTCGGTATCTTTTGTTCCTTTTGAATTCAGTCGAATAGCAAGATAAATAACAATCGCCAATAAGACAAAAATAATAATAAATAGTGCAGTAGTCATAGTGTATGGTAACACAGATTATTTGATAAATTGTTTTAAAATTTCAAATTACAAAAAATAATTTTAACAGGGCAGATTATCAAAGCGACCGGGTTTACAGAATAATGGG
>CAZCKT010000028.1:0-623 GCA_964499355.1 uncultured Candidatus Saccharibacteria bacterium
TTGATTTCTGCGACACGTGCTTTCATTGCTTCTTTGTCGCCTGCTCCGTCAACAATTGTTGTTGCATCCTTGGTAACAATGATTTTCTTCGCTTGTCCTAAGTCGGTCAATTCTACTGAATCAATTTTTCGTCCCAATTCTTCAGTAATAACTTGTGCGCCAGTAAGGATTGCGAGATCTTTTAACATTTCTTTACGTCGATCACCAAATCCAGGTGCCTTTACTGCAACAACACGAATAACGCCTCGAAGTCTGTTAAGCAAAAGGGTTGCAAGTGCTTGATTGTCTAAGTCATCGGCAATAATCAATAATGGTTTGTTTCCTGCTTGCATGACTTTTTCTAATACTGGGGTGATTTCTTGAACGTTTGAAATCTTTTTGTCAGTAATGAAAATGCTAACGTCTTCGTAAATTGCTTCGAGTTTATCAGTATTTGTAACGAAGTATGGTGATAAGTATCCTTTGTCGAATTGCATTCCTTCTACGTAATCGATTTGATCGGTAAATGCTTTTCCTTCTTCGACTGTTATTACGCCATCTTTTCCAACTTTTTGCATGACTTCGGCGATAAGTTCGCCAAGTTCTTTGTCATTATTTGCGCTGATTGATGCAACTTGTGCAAT
>CAZCKT010000028.1:633-10681 GCA_964499355.1 uncultured Candidatus Saccharibacteria bacterium
TATTTCGTCTTTACCGTCAATTTGTTTTGCTTGCTTTTTGAGCGCTGCAACGACAACTTCTACACCTTTTTCGAGACCTTTCTTAACATCCATTGGGTTTGCACCGCTCATGACATATCGGAATCCTTCGTTTGCAATAACTTTTGCAAGTAATGTCGCGGTTGTTGTACCGTCACCAGCTTTGTCATTTGTTTTCGTCGCTGCTTCAACAATCATTTTTGCACCAACATTTTCGAGTGGGTTTTTGAGTGTGATTTCTTTTGCAACGGTAACACCGTCTTTTGTAACGCGTTGTGCGCCATATTCTTCTGCAATTGTGACGTTTCGTCCCTTAGGTCCTAATGTTACGATCACTGCGTCTGCGAGTGCGTTAAGCCCCTTTAACAATGCTTTACGTGCTTGATCGCCGTAGACAATTCTTTTTCCTGATGCCATATGAAAACCTTATAATATTTTATCTTGGGTTGCCATATTTTAGCAGTCCCAACTCTAGAATGCTAATGATTATAAAAAGGGGAGGGTGAATTGTCAAGAAGTGGGGGAAAATGGTATAATACGGAATGCAAAACATACCGCACGGGGAAGAGTTTAGACATGTAAGAGCAAGACTCTCTCCAGTTACAGAAATAAGAACAACTCAACGAGAACAAAATGTTGATGCAGAGTATAGATCGTCACTTGATAGTCTTCAACAACAAACAGAAGTTAATCTTTGGGGACGAGAAGTCGTAACAGGACCTGAAGCTATTTGGAAAATTGCAATTGCTCGTTTACAACTTCTCGATGATGAACAACAGATTCGGGCAGAAAAATATATTCGAGAGAATATAGATAACTGTAAGGAGCTTATAATTGCGACTCAACCATTAGTAGAAGCGAATAACCAATTTTTACTGGAATTTAATGAATATAGAAATCGGCAGGAGGTATTTAGAGGCCCGCTAAATCCAAATGTGAATGTAACAGTTGGCGCAAAAATAGAGGGTAAAGTAGAGCAATCAATTATCAAATGTATTGAATACCAATCACCAGTTGCACCAGATGTTATTCCTGTAGCGACACTTCTCTCTTTAGATGTCGTAGATATGGCAAAGCTTCTAGATATGGCACGAAACGAGAATGGCGATGTCGACGCTCAAACTTTGGAAGATTGTTTGTTTCAAGGTACAAAATTGTTTGATCAGCAAGAGAATCAACCGAGGGTATATGAGAATGAAACAAGAAGAGTTCGATTAAAGATGAAATCATTATTGGAATCCGATGCTTTTGAGAAGATTGAAAAGAATGGGAACAAGATGAATCATCAATTGCACCGTATAACTTCAAAAATGCCTGCTACAGAAGTTCAGGAAATGATTGAACTAACTAAGGCGGTCGCGACTTTAGCTGAAAACCCAAAAATACAAAATGTACTTCTTAATGCTGAGATGATAGATAGAAGTTTTGATATGCGCCCTATTAAAGAGGCAGTTCAACGGGTTAATGAAGCACTTAAATCTACAGGAACGGCTGCAGTTAAACCAAGAGTAAATGATGTAGTAACCATTTTAGAATTTAAAGCTAAAGTAAGTGCCATAGCTGAAGCAAAGAATAAGATCAACAATAAAATGAACAGGTCTCTTGAAGAATACGTACAATTTGAGGAAGATCATTCGAAAGGAAAGGTGTTAAATATTGCGAAATTAATGGTAAGGAAGATTCAGCAGCAAATTCAAAAAATGGACATAATTTGGTGGTCTGATGTATCAACACGTCAGCAATGGCAGAATGTACTTGTAACTGTTCATAATCTTGTTCAAAAACACTACGAGGTTGAGCAGGATGTAACCGCTCTGTTAGGAAATTAAAAACTCCTTTATCCTCTCCTCAGGTACAACATCTTGGTATTCTCTGTAATCTTTAACGACGAGTGGTGCGTGGCCTTTGAGTTTTATTGTATCCCATTCTATTTGTGAATAGACTCGTTCAAATACTTGCCGTTGTCGTTCTAGGGGAAAAAACTGGTCAGTCGCTGAATAAAGCGCAAGGATCGGGATGTTAAGCTTTTTCGTTGTAGGAGTCGGTGTGGATAAATACTGAGAAACTGTTGAAAAGTGAATTTTCCAGTCACCTGTTTTCAAAAGAAATTTTTCGAAATCCTCGTATTCTTGTTGAATGTCTGAGGGTAAATGCCCCAAATGTCTACGTCGTATCAGGTATTTTGAATAAGTATTAATTAACCGATCACGTTTCAGTAACCAAGTTATCACCTTATCTGCGAGCTTGGTCGAATTTATTTTACAGACGAACAAGATAAAAGCCTTTTTTATAGCAGAAAATCCGAAAGTGTCTTTGCCTAACATCCCAACGATCGAGATTATTTTTACAACTCTTTTTTGAAGTTGTGGCTCATCTAGTAAAGCTTGAGTTGTAAACCAGAATCCTGCTGAGGCAGCGACAACGATGACGTTCTTTTCAGAAACTTTTTTTAAAATAAATTCTCCAACTTCTTTAGAGATTGCTGAAATTGTTGGTGGAGTTTCAGGATTACGTTTAATAATTCCCATTCCGGGGATTTCGTATCCATAGGTGTGGTAAAACTGCGAAAAATATTCTGCTAGTGGAAAGAATCGTTCGAGGGGGGACTTTTGCCCAGCTATGAATATGACTGCAGTATCATTTTTTGTAGCTACTTTTGCCGGGATATCAACGTATCTAACAATATTCTCTAGAATCGTCGTTCTCTTTTCTAATCCGTTTGGTAACGAAATCATAATTCGTTAATTGCGGACATTATCGTCTTTGCTATATTTCTGACTGCACCGGCACTACTCTTGTAATGAATTCTCAACCCTGGTGCTGCATTTGCTTCAATAACGAATACTGGTTTATTAGGTACAGTTAAGTCTTCAGCAATAATATCGATTCCAGCGAGTCGAAGTCCTAATGTGTTCGTCACTTGTTCAGCAATTGTTTTGTACGACTCATCACAAGTGTCAGTAACATCTTCAACCTTTCCACCTAAAGAAAGATTTGCTGTTAATCGCAGTAATATTTGTTTACCCGCTTCTGGAACGCTTTCTCGTGTGTAACCTTGGGATTCAACGATACTCCATGTATAGGGTGAATCTGGAACTTTTGGTAAGCCGTTTGCTTTATTTTCGAGGTTAAAATCTTCAAATAACGTGTCGAGAGATGTGTGTCCGTCTCCGTAAATTGTTGGTGGTCGACGCAGTGCTACCGCAAGAACTTTTCCATCTAAAACGAGGAATCGATAATTCTCGCCGCTTACAAAGCTTTCGGCAATAACTGTGGGTGATTCTTTCTTTGCTCGTGTAAAAGCAACTTCGAGTTCGTCACTTTTTGGTAATACGGTAACGCCTTTACCTCCATGAGAATCTGTTGGCTTCACTACAATTTTTTGGTTTTCTTCGAAAAATCCTTGCAGCTGTTCAATATTCGAAATTTTTACTTGTTTTGGAAGTGGAAAATTGTGTGGTTCAAGCGCTAAATGAAGCTCTCGCTTATCTTTTGAAAGTGTTACCGAAGCTTGAAAGTTAAGTGGGGTAGATGCTTTGTAAATGAAGACTTTACGGTCGTTTTTAGTGGTAATTCGCAGCGCTCGAGTACGTAGGTCTAGTTGATATGGGATACCGAGTTCTCTACAAGCTTGTGCGTAGTAGCGAATATGAACGTTAAAAATTCGTTCGTTTCCAGTGTTTTCCATGGCAAATTATACCGTGAAATTACTTTGATTGCAGTTTTTTTACAAAATCGAGGTACCACCAAACGTTGTGAAGTGAGGCAAGTGTGTATCCGACGGGGTTTTTCTTCTTTTGGAGAAAACGGATGTAAGCTCTCGTATAGTTCTTGCAAGTAGGACAATCACAACCTTTATCGATTGGTCCCAGGTCTGTTTCGTATTTTTGTGCACCGATTCTAACTAGATCGAATGTCCGACCTGCTGGTTCACCGTTTCCTTTGTTGACGAATAGTGATCCGTGTCTTGCGTTTCTTGTTGGGATGACACAGTCAAAAATAGTCATGCCGATTTTGTGGCAAGTTTCGATATCATCGGGAGTTCCGACACCCATACCATAAGTTATACTCCCAGCAGGTACGGAGTTGACGAACGCTTCGGCAATTTTAGTGTTGAATATACCATTTTCATCAAGAGGCCAACCGCCAAAGCCGTACAAATCGAAACCAATACTAGATAGCTGCTTGCCTGATTCTGCTCGGAGTTCAACATCGTTTCCACCCTGAACTACTGCGCAAATAAGTGGTCGGTCGAATTGAAGTTTTGACTCGGTGTGCAAAACTGTTGAGTTTTCAATTGTGTCTTTGCCGACTATTTCAGTGAATTTTGCTTTTGCTCGCTCTGCCCAGCGGGTTGTTTGCTCCATTGCAATCTGGGTTGTTTTTCTGTCTTCAGTCCCCATTAAAGGAACGTCCAAAACCACACGTATATCGCTGCCTATTGCAGCTTGAATGTCTTGTGAAATTTCCGGTGTTAATAAATGTTTTTTCTTTGGTGCGTCAGGCAATTTAAAAATTGCACCTTCTTCGGTTACTTTTCCCAATTTGTGCTTGTGGATGAGAGAGAGAACCTGAAAGCCGCCACTATCTGAAAGGATAATTTTGTCTTCAGGAAATTTCGCAACGTCACGATATGTTGTCTGATGCATTTTATCGAGAAGCTCGATCATACCTATCAACTTCATGTGGAGTGTTGTTACTACGATTCCTGGAAGTTTTTCTTGAACTTCGTGAAAGGGCAAACTGTGAATTGACGCATACGTTGCATCAGGAAAAAAGGTTGGTAACGCTAGAGATTTCATTTGGTCGTTTTTGCCTTGATATTTTTCTTCTTTTTTTCGGCAATTTCTAGAAAATCATCAAGTGATTTTACCTTCGCTAATTTCTTTCTTAATGATAGTAATTCATCCGAAGAAATGGGCCCTAACATATAGTAAGGGTGGAGCATTGCAGGGGCAATATCTAGTCGAATTGGAATTTTCTTAGTCATCTGCAATGGCTTAATGACGTGAGCCATGTAAATACCCTTGCAATTATCACATTGCGCCTGTATAATGACCGAAGCGTTTGATTCACGGACGATATTAATATCATCAACAGTGTAAGGAGTGCCACACTTATCACAAAACTTCGAAACATTATCAATAAAGAAGGCACGTAATGATTCTGCATTATTTCCTATAGTATTATCCATAATTTCAATTATAACACGGTAATGAAAGATATTCTTTCAAGAAAAAAGGTTCAGGCACTTTTAGCGAAGGGGCAAACACAAGGTTTCTTAACTGAAAGTGATATTTTAGTCGTGTTTCCGAATCCTGAAGTTGACCTTGAAGGGTTAGAGACATTTCTTGCTCTGTTAGAGAAGGAAAATGTTGAAGTCTTGTATGCGGATGATATGCCAGACAAGCCAATGAAAATGTCATTGGAAGAGAAGATCAAAATCCTCGAAAGTATTCAGGCATCAGTTACCGGAAACCCACTCCGTTCGTATTTGCAAGAAATTGGAAAAATTCCATTGTTGACTCAAGATGAAGAACAGGTACTTGCCGAAAGAAAAGACTTCGGTGTCGTTTTAGAGTTCTATCAAATTCTTTTATTCTTCCAATCATGGTTTATTGAAGTTCAGAAACTCAAAGGTGAGAAATTGGATGAAGCAGTAACGAAACTTATCAAGCAGTTATCAGAAAAACAACCATTAACCAAACCTTCCGGCGGTTTATCATTCAGACCAATTTACAATAGTGAAGCAATGATTAACTACATGGAAGTGTTTATTGCAGATTTGAAAAAGAAAGGAATTGGCGAATTTACCGGATTTGTAAAAGATGGATTGAAGAACAAACCAATTGAAGCATTCCCAGGTGCATTAGCAAGATTAGAAGGTGAATGGAACGTTGCCGTTGGACGATTTTCAGCTGAAATCTTTGCAAAAATTCCAAAGATTACACCGGCAGCAGAAAAAGAAATGGGTAAGTATTTGAACGAAGGTGAAAAAGCAAAAGCATTGTTAACATTGGCAAACCTTCGATTAGTCGTCAGTGTCGCAAAGCGATATGCACGAAAAGGGTTAGACTTCCTTGATTTGATTCAAGAAGGAAACATTGGACTTATGAAAGCGGTGAACAAGTTCGACAGACGAAAAGGATTTAAGTTTTCGACATATGCGACTTGGTGGATTAGACAATCGATTACTCGAGCAATTGCAGACCAAGGTCGAACAATTCGTATTCCAGTTCACATGCACGAAACGATTAACAAATTACGAAAAGTTAAGACACAGTTAGCTTCAAAGCTCGGACGAACACCAACGATTTCAGAATTGGCACGCGCAATGGAAATGGATAGAGAAAAACTTGAATACATTGATCAAATTTCTCAGCATCCAACCTCGTTAACAGGTGAACGATCTTCATCCAGTAATGACGAAGATGATGTACAGTTGGCGGAAATTGTCGCAGATACAAGAATTGAAGGTCCAGAAGAAGAAGCAGCTCGAGAAATCTTACATAAAGAATTAATCGACTTACTCAAAGATCTTCCAGAACGAGAACGACGAGTATTAGAATTACGATTCGGACTTGTTGACGGTGTTGTACGTACTCTCGAAGAAGTTGGAAAAGAATTCAAAGTTACTCGTGAAAGAATTCGACAAATCGAAGCAAAAGCATTGTTCCGTTTGCGAGAAATCGCCGAAGAAAAGCGATTGTCAACATACATTCACTAGTCAGAATTGGTATTGGTTGAGTATTAATTTCCTCACGTAATCTGCTATACTGTCTCAATGCCTGCCCAGAAGACGTCAATCAATTTGCTTACAGCAGAAATTCGCCCTCAAGGAAAATGGGATCGAATATACGCTTGGACTGCAAATACCGCAAAATATATCATTATCGTTACCGAATTAGTTGTCCTAGGTGCAATTGGTTTTCGATTTATTATTGACGGTAAAATTGCTGCAGTAGAAAAGAATATAGAAATGCAAAAACAACTTTTGGATGCAAGAACTTCAGAAGAAGCACAGGTACGACAATTAATTGCAGGACTTGGCAGCATCAAGCTAATGGAAACGAGTAATTACTCTTTATCGTCATTTTATGAGCAAATTCAGGCGTTAATTCCACCAAGTGTTATTGTTCAATCACTCAGTGTCGATATCAATTCATCGTCAATTTCTGGTCAAGTAGCTTCGTACGACACTCTTTTATTGCTTGAAAATAATTTGAAAACGTCACCAATTTTATCGAATGTGTCTATGTCTGCAAACCAAAGCTCGGGTGGCTCTATCAATTTCTCAGTTACATTTAATCTTAAATTAGGTCGATAATATGGCACAACTTGCAGGAACTAGAAATGTGTCAAACATATTACGAACCAGCCAACAAAAGGCTATTTCGACCGGAGTCCTTACCTTGGCGTTAATAGTTGCTCTTATGTGGGGATCTTTCAGACCAACTGTATTAACAATTATCGAAACTAATAGAAAATATGCCGAACGAAAATCTACCGAAGAGAAGTTAACAAATCAAAATACGAACTTAACATCGCTGCTCAAAGATAGAATCGAGCAGAAAGATAAGTTAGCGGATCTTGATTATTATTTCCCTAATGATGGTGATTTCTCGTTGTTTATTGTCAACTTGAATCAAATTGCTAAAAAGTATGAATTATCCTTAGATTCAGTAAGTTTTTCTGCAAACTATTTTCGACAAGTAGAAAAGATTGAGGCATTACAATTTGCAGAAATGACTCCGGTAACTTTCCAAGTATCCGTAACCGGTGATCCAGCAAAACTCTCACAATTTTTGTCTTATACTGAAAGTACGCCTTTCTTACCAAAAGTTCTTAGTGTGGGTTACTCACCAAATCGTACAAAATTGGAGAAAACTACGATGTCAGTCACGTTACTACTGTATAAGCTGAGTACCTCTGCAAGTCAAAATGAATAACATAAAATTTTTTGTAGTTGTCGCGTTAATTCTTGGCGGAGCAACTGCCTTGTTTCAAGTCTTTTTTGCATTTTTCAATAAAACACCAACGCAAAGTTCAATTACAGCAGATGCAATTCAACTATTACCTGAACATTTGGATACCGATCAACTTTCTGCTTTTACGGAAAGAGCATCAAAATATTTGATACTTTCAGCAAAACAATTCGAAGATGGCGTTGATCCTGCATCGTTAGAAGCAACACCTTCGGTAACACCAACACCAACGTTGTAAATTTGTTACAATCAGTAATGGAAAAAACATTCGATTCATCATGTATTTTTTGTCAGATTATTCAGGGACAATCGCCTTGCGTTAAAGTTTGGGAAAATGAAAACTTTCTCGCAATTGAAAATAAATTTCCTGAAGCTCCGATAGATATTCTCGTTATGCCGAAATGGCACATAGAAAAAGTTGAAACTAGATTAACTCCAGAAAATTTTTGGAATGAGTGTATGAAAGCAGTCTGGGAAGTTACCGCGTTAAAAGAATTTGATAAAACAGGATACATTTTGCAAAATAATGGTGCAGGATATAACCACCTCGAACACGAACATATTCATATTCTCAGTGGACTTCCAAAGCCACAGTAACAGATTATCGAAATCTTTAGTACAATAGTCTATGGTTGAAAAACAAAATAAAACATATTTCTATGCTTTTTTAATTCTTGTCTTTGCTGTTGGAGCGATAGTGCTGTGGCCAATGCGAGATATTCTATTGCTTGCTTGGGTAATTACGACGTTATTTAGACCGATTTATACGTATTTGCTTGAAAAACTCAAATTTCCGAAATGGGCTGCAACACTGACATCTGTTCTTACCGTTTTGTTTACTGTTCTGGTTCCAATTTCAATTTTCGTAAACATCTCGATTGCTCAGTTCCAAGTATTCTACAAAGATATTAATTCCTTCTTACAAGGTGGTAACAATGTTTATGATGTAGTTGTAGCGAGTTTCGATAAACTAAATGTTATGCTTGCAAGAATTCCTTATGTTGAATATCGACTTTCAATTGAAAACGTCAAGTTATTGATTCAACAAAACGTTACACCAGTCGCCAATTTTCTTTTTGGATATTCAGTTAATCTTGGAGTTTCATTCGCACAAAGTTTTCCTCTTATTATCGTATTGATGTATCTGATTTGGTACGGTTTTCCTGAATATGAAAGAATTCTACGATTGATTAAGAGATTGAGTCCTCTTGCCGAAAATTTGGATGACTTATATATCGGTAGGGTAACGGCAATGATTAAAGGAATTGTTAAAGGAACACTTTCTATCGCGGTTATTCAGGGAAGTATTGCGGCGATTTCGTTATGGGTTGCAGGAGTTCCTTATGTGTTCTTTTGGTTTATTACGTTGATTGTATTGTCTGTACTTCCATTAGGGGCATCGTTTATTACGATTCCTGCTGCGGGAATACTATTCCTGATGGGTAATTATTGGCAAGCGATTTTTATTCTTGTTGTGCAATTCTTGTTTACGTCTACAATTGATAACATTTTACGACCTTATTTAGTACCAAAAGAAGCGGAAATTCATCCAGTTCTATTGTTGTTGAGTTTTATCGGTGGTATCCAAGTATTCGGTATTTGGGGCTTTATCTATGGACCGCTTATTATGGTCGTGATGATGACAACTATCGAGATTTATCAGAACTACTACAAATTGAAGGAATAGAAACTGCTATTTATTAGAATTGTTTTTTAACCATTCTTTTGCACGTTCAAGAATTTTTGCGTGATTAAAGTCGCGCATTCCATCTTTCAGTGGGGTAGCATTCATTGCATCTATTAGAAAATCTATAGGTTTTGCGATAACGATGCGGCGATCATTTTCTTCGTCTACTGTTGTTTTATGTACACCCGCAACTTTAGCAAGAATAAATACAACAGTTTTTTCTACTGGTAATGGATTACCAAGTTCGCCCCACCACATGTCAATCACTGTTTGAACGCCTAAAAATCCTAGTATCGTTATCGTACAGCTAAGTTCTTCGTATGCACCTCGGATAGCGGCTTCTTCTATCGTTTCTCCT
>CAZCKT010000029.1:0-10080 GCA_964499355.1 uncultured Candidatus Saccharibacteria bacterium
AACTTGGATTAGTTGTGTTACCAATTGCGCACCCTGATGATGACCGAATGAGAAAATTCTTCACTTCATTTGGAGAAGGTATAATTGACTACGACAAGGAGCTAGCCACTTTCCATGACTTACGTACTGGGGTTCTTAAGCGTGACTTGGCAATAACGGCATTCCGTTTTGTCAGAAATCTTCTTGCTCATTTAGATAAAAAATACTATCCGTTAACAATATTCCAAAATGTTATTTTAGATCGTTCTAGCCTGACAAATATTGCCTATGCCCCAAGTCCAGTAAAATTTGGAGAAGCTGTTTCAGAAGTTGTAATGAATAACTTTCTCAATCCAAGAAAAATTATTGTTATAGATACGCCTGTTTCGATCGCTTATTACCGAGCTACTCAATCTCGTGGTGATAATGCAGACGAGTTTGATTTAGCTGAATTTGCCGTGTATGTTACCCGAGCTACCATGTACCGAATTCTTGGTAGAGTATTACCCAACGTTGAATTATTCTCTACGTATGACGGTGAGCAAGAGGAGATTTCAACGCCAGAAGTGTTGGGCAAGAAATTAAAAATCCTGTTAGGTGTTGGGTTATCATAAGATGACGTTATAATTACAATTTTTTTTCAAAAGAGTATAATTACGTATGGAATCACAACAAACAGTACAAACGCCAGCAATTGACCAAGTTATGCCAATTACTGACGATAAAGCAGAAGAAATATTACCAGTTTCGAAAAGTATATCTAAGCGTACAGTCGTTTTTGCCATCATTGCAATTGCTGCAATAGTGGCATTAGTTTACGGAATTTTGGCACTGACTGGTGATAATGAAATGAAAGAAACACCAACTGTAACACCTACACCCACATTAGGACAAACTCAGACTCCATCTGAAACACCAACTGTAACACCTACAACCACATTAGAACAAACTCAGACTCCATCTGAAACACCAACTGTAACGATCACACCAACAATTACTCCGGTTCAAACCACTGATTGGAAGAAACAAACATCTTCATTTAATGTTGGTAATTACAAACTTGAATATACTATCCCGCCAGAAGCAAGTGTAAAAACAGTAACAAGCGGATTGTCGTATTCAATCATGCTTAATTCAAAAGCAATACTAACAATTGGAAGTGTAACGGACACATTGAAAATTCAAATTGCTGAATACAAGACATTAAGAACCGGTTCAAATCCTTTATACAGAATTATGCCGACATCGAAGTATAAAGAAATGTATGCAATTAAGTACTATACTTATTCAAACAATATAACTACTAAAGGTAGTTGTTTAATGAGTAACTATTCAGATGAAAAAATGCCTGCACCATGTGGTGAAGCAAATTATTGGATTTATGACAAATCAAATAACGGTGTAGATTCATTGGATATTGCGTGTACTGATACAGCGTCACTTGAAATATGCGATGAAATTGTTAAATCGATAATCAAGAAATAGACTCAAAGCACTGTATTCTTGTTAAATTACTGTGAGCGGCTTACAATAATACGTGCAAGTAAAAATACCAAAGTTGTTACATGAAATCCATGGTGAAGTTACAACCTTATCTTCGCTTGTTTTTATTTATACGATTGCAATAGTAGCCGCGATTTCGATATATTTTTATTCGAACTCATTTGGATTTATATTTTGGAAACAGTTACTCCTATTGCTCCTAACGCTTGATATTGCTGGAGGAGTAGTCGCAAATAGTACCAAATCTACACGTGAATATTACGATAAACAGCCGAAACTCAGAGTAACGTTTATTATCCTTCATGTCTTGCAACCGCTGGCTTTATGGGCGATATTTCAGAATAATTTTGTTTCTATAAGTGCTGTATATGCTTATACATTGTTTTCTTGCTTATTCATAAATTCAATAAAAAATTATGACAACCGCAAACGAATCGCATTCTTATTAACAATTATAGGCATTCTTTTTCTCATCTTGCTTTCTTCATCCATTGGAATTCTTGAGATTTTGCTTGTACTGTATATGGTTAAATTGATTTTTGGGTTTTCTGTCGGAACATCCAACAGATATTAGGAGTCTTGTAATGACACGATTTTTTAAAGAAACAAAGCATGGCAGTATTACTGCAAATATTAAAAGTAAACCCGAAGAAGGTGGTATAGCAATTGATGCTCAACTTTAAGGAGAGTTTATACCTACAACTGATACCTGGCTCGAAGATGTGAGAGTATTGCCAGAAGGGCAAGGGAATGGAGAAGGTGATTTACTTATAGAATCACTTGAACAAGCAGCTCGAGAAGCTGGTTGTCGAAGAATTATTGGGTGTTTTGAACCTTGGACGAATTTAACAGCTGCAGCAAAATTTTACATGAAGCATAAATATAAACTGAAAAAATCCAAAAGAAACCCTGATTATTCGTATATATATAAAGATTTATCATGAAAACAATTCTTATCACTGGAGCAACATCTGGAATTGGCAAAGAAACAGCTAAGTCGCTGCTTTTGCTTGGACATCGAGTTATTATTGTTGGTCGCGATAGTGATACTACTCGCAGCGCTTTTGAAGAATTAAGGAATCTCTCAACTAAAGTAAATGCAATATTAGAGTATTGTGATTTAGCTGATCTCGAACAGATTAAAGATCTTGCTAGTCGTATCAAAGCTAGTAATCACGAGATTAATGTCCTTATTAATAATGCTGGATTAGAAATGGCAACTAGGCAGGTAAGTACACAAGGATTAGAGCTTACTTGGGCAGTTAATTACCTTGCTCCTGTTTTGTTGACCGAATTATTACTACCAACGTTGCTGAAGAATCCAGGTTCAAGAGTTGTCATGACCTCATCATTGGTTGAGAAGTGGGGAAAGTTGAATTTTGACGATCTGCAAATGCTTCAGGGGTATGATCCAGAGAAAGCCTATTATCGTTCAAAGCTTGCGCTGTTGATGTATTCAATTGATTTAGCAAACAGATATTCTGTAAAACAATTAACAGTAAATACATTTGAACCTGGAATGACCAAGACAAACTTTACACGAAATTTTCAAGGAATAATGAAATTATTCCAACATTCAGCTACTGTACCCGCAAAAACAGCAGTCTACTTGGCAGTTAGTCCTGATGTTGCGAATATAACTGGTACAAATTTCGAAAACCTAAAGGTAAAGCAAACGTCGAATCAAAGCCATGATGAAAATTTGATAGAAAGATTAATGATTGAAACGAGAAAGGAATTAAAAATTTAGTGGTATTATTAAGTATGTATGAACTCCCAAAAGACAAAGCATTCCTTGTAGCAGTCAAAGCTATTATTACAAATTCAAAAGGTGAAATACTACTTCTGAAAGTTAACACAGGGCTCCGTGATTCAGAAAAGTGGGACTTACCTGGTGGTTTAATGGAGTTTGAAGATTCGGTAGAAAGTCGAGTATCACAAGAGGTATTTGAAGAAACAGGCTTGAAAATTACTGATTGGAAATTGATTGGTGTCGCAGAAACAGTGTTTGAGAAGTTTGTTTTAAATGGGGAAACGAAAGATGCAAAAGTGATTGTTGTTGGATTTACAACCGCTTTAGATGAATCGAATGTTGCAATTGTAGTTTCTGAAGAGCACGATTCTTACAGTTGGATCAGTACCTCAGAACTAGAAAAATTGATTTTGTCGAAACCAACGAAAGCAATACTTTCTAAAATTTTCCCTATTTCTTAGGAAACAAAAAATACATGCAAATTACTGTCGATGTAGCAAAGAGAAATGTAAATTCAATAATTTCACCGGGTATAAGACATGTACCATCAAAACAAAGAATGTCAGTCTCATTGATACCAAATATTTGCACGAAAGGTCTAATAAGTAGGAATAAGAAAGAACCAACAATTATGCTGATTATCGAAAGAATTTCTGTAAAATAAGGGAGTATTTTATTTCCAGTTGTCCATGCCCAACTATGCAATGAAATCCCGTTAGTAATCAATATGGAATAAACAAAACAACCTAAAATAATGAGCTTACCTTTCAATGTTAAGAAGTTATCCATTGTTTTTCCAACATACTTATATATAATAACTAAATATACTACTAGGTCAATAAATATGCCAGATACACAAGAACCAAAAACTAGAACTGCTTTAGGATATACAGGTATTGCATCCATGAGTGGTACGACAGTTAATGAGCTCGATAAAGTAGCTGTAAAAACTGTTATTGAAAAACACGCGCAGGTCGTTGGCGAAACAACTGACACTAACGTACTACTAGCTGCTGCACAAAGAATCAAAATAACTAATCTTCCTGAAGAAGATGTTGAAACGACTGAATCAATTGGTACGCTAGGTTAATCCATTCTTATTGAGCGATTTATAATGTTTACCAATAAAATCTTCTCTTATTCTTTTGGAAGTGTGTATGCACTCTACATAAAAAAAGTTGAGCGAAAAGCCCATACAAAGCAAGAAGTCGACGCGGTTATTACCTGGTTAACGGGATATTCCCTTGTTGAATTACAGAAACAAATTGATAGTAAAGTTGATTTTAAGACCTTCTTTGCGGAAGCTCCAAAACTAAATCCAAACGCCTCGAAAATAACAGGAATGATTTGTGGTTACCGAATAGAAGAAATCAAGGATGAGCTGATGCGTAAAATACGCTACATGGATAAACTTGTTGACGAAGTAGCGAAAGGTAGAGCGATGGAGAAGATTTTGCGAAAATAAATAGTTGGGTGCTACGAGTAAAAAGTAATTGTAAGTAAAATTGCTGCAATAGATAGTAACACGATACTCGTAATAAAAAGTAGAAATCTTTCAAATGTTTTGGCAAATTCCGGTTTGAGCAATTCCATATTATTGAGTGTACGTGCACCAGGGTAGGTTGGCGTATTTGTAATACCATAACCAAGAATTAAGTGCACCAAATACGTCATTCCCCATACAATTAAGTAACTTGATACAGGGGAAAAGAGTAGAAACGATAGTTGATTTATATGAATCGATGTGAGGTAAATATAGACAGCAAATAGTAACCAAAGGACAAATGCACCAATAACTAACCAACCAGTCGGAATTGGCTGTAATTTTTCTGAAGTAGGAAGATATTTCTTATTCATTTTTTATCAGGTGCAAGTTTTAAGTACTTTATCAATTATATTCGATGTCGAGAATTTTTTATAAAATTTTGTAGGTACAAATTTAACTTTTAGGTATGGATTTTTATCAAGTGTGGGTTGTAGTGCACGTAGTTTTATCTCTTTGTTTTCGTTCGATAGTATGAGAATATCTGGTCTTATTTTCTCGATTATTTCATTAGATTCAACAAGTGCGTCTGTAATTACCGCGTAATCGACGCAATCTAAAGCGCCAACCATAAACACCCTATCGTCTTCAGAAATGATTGGGCGTTGAACACCTTTCCTAATTTTCAATAACCTATCTGACGTTACGCCGACAACTAATGTTGCCCCATATTTCTTACATTTTCGTAAAAAACTTACATGACCTGGATGGAGTAAATCAAAGGCACCTGCAGTAATAACAACTGGATGACTCATTGGTATACTTTTAAAATCTTCTATCGCTACTACTTTATTCATGTTCATTGAATTTTACACCTAACAATACTCTTTAGACTAGTTTCATGTTACCATTCCCAAATGAAAGAAATCACTTTCGTAACAACAAATAATGGCAAGTTTCATTCTTTAGAAAGGCGTCTACCAGCAGATTTCAAGCTTATTCAACAACCCTTGGAACTGATTGAGCCACAAGCCAACTCAGCCGAAGAGGTGTGTATCGCAAAAGCAAAACAAGCATTCGCGATTGTTGGAAAACCAGTCGTCGTGCAGGATAGCTCGTTTCATATCAATGCATATAACGGCTTTCCAGGAGTGTACGTGAAGTACATGAACGAAAGCATGGGAGTTGAAGGTTTATTGAAAATGATGGCAAACGTCGAAGACCGTTCGTGTTATTTTTCGCGAGCAATGACATATATTGAAGATGAAAATACCTGGAAAACATTTGTCCATACTGAACCTCCAGGTAGAATTGCGCTAGAAGCAGACAATTCAGATACGACAAAAGCGTGGAGTGTCCTGTGGAAGGTATTTATTCCGCACTGGTCTGATAAGCCACTTTCTGCCATAGCAAATGACGAAAAAGCGCTATATCAACACGATCAAGATGAGAAAAGTGAAGTAAATGAGTTTTCTCAATTCGTAAAGTGGTTACAAGCTAAAAACGCTAACTAGGATTTTTTCTAATTGCATGTACTCTAAGCATTGCTGCATTTAAGTGCGCGTTTTCTCGAGCAAGTAATTGAATTTCACAAATTCTTCCTGTGGCGATTTCAGTGATATGAATAAAAATCATTCCTGCATGAATTGTATTACCTGTATCTCGCGCGTTTATTGCACCTAGCTCATCAATAGCATCAGTGCCATTTTTAAATACTTGCTTATTAACAATTGTCAGCACTTCATGTTCTTTATCTAAAACAAATTCCTTTATTGATTTTTCAATTGAAAACAATCGCTTTTTATGAGTAAATTTACTCAATCGTTTTGCATACTTTGTTGCAATTGCGAGGTCAAGCTCAGCGACTATATCTTTAAATGTATCGATTGGTGCATATATTCTTGCCCTGAACAAATCGTGTAGTTTAGTGATTTCTTCGGTAGAAGCGAATCGAACACTCGATGGGGTTTTAATGTCTGGAATGATGTTAAATTTTGCCAAATAATGTTGAAAGTTTGTTTGCGATCCAATTCGTCCCATAAATTCAGTAAATGCTTTTTGCATTCCTGGTAAAGAAATAGCATTTTTTCTGGTAATGCCTGTTTTCCGTTCGATAAGCGCTGCTATTTCAAAATATCTTGTAGGATTTTCGAGTTCAAAAATTTTGTCTGCGATCAATGTAATTGCTTTATCAACACCTCGGATTCTCCAGTCGTTTTCCTGATAATCAACAAATTGCTTTTTATTAGCTGTAATAGAATGCTTATAGAAGTCTTTCAGCTTTCCTAAATCAGGTACTGGCTCTGATAATAACCATAGAGAATATGCAATAAATCCTTCCTTGTCTTCGAGTAGAGCTTTCTCCACTTTTTCTGGTTCTAGTGCAGTATTTAATTCTTTCACAGTTTTCGAGCTATTATACAAATCTGCAGTGTTACTATGTAGCGCTCGTAACGTTATATCTGACAATCGTAAACAACTATGAATACCAAACAGTTCTATCTCGAGTGCAACGATTTCATTATGTCGCTCTATTGGATACTGTTCTTCATTTTCAATTTCTTTTCGAATCGTAATATGATGCGATTTAACAAATGTGTCGTAATTCCTCCAAATGTTTGCGTCACTAATAACCAATGAACGCAAGGGATCACTTGGAGTAATGTAGCCATCGGTAAAGTTTCTAATTTGATCAGGTGTAATACGTTGTCCTTCCCGATCCCTATCTGGAATATTTCTAATACACGATTTATTCACTGATAAATCCACTTCGTTTAATTGTCTTTACCGTCAAATAGCCTTGTACTGCTTTTCTAAAATCTGAAACGAGCTTGTCTATTGCCCAATCTGAATATTTTCTGGCTGAATGATCACTCCATAGTAGTTTTGCTAGAGCTTGTCTTGTTAGTAATTCTCCAGTGTGGTCAGAAAACCAATTGAATAGAAGTTTCTGCTGTGGTGGAAGCTTTTCACGTAACAATCGTTTTGCAACATACGATGAAGACTTTATAAATTCTGGAAGCAAAGGAGTAAATAACTCATTCGTGTAGGTAATATATCCTGCGTCCTTAAGCTTTTGAACAGTAAGTTTGTTCGTAGGGCTAATTAATTGTATCAACTCATGATCTGTAAGTGTTTCCAGAATTCGAGTTAAACGGTTATCTAAATCATTATCTTGTAATGAAAATTCTCCTGAAAATTCACTTTTTGTTACTTGATGGAATAGTGCTTTCGCTAACCCAGAGTTACCTCCGGAATAAGTAATCACCAAATTTTTTTGTTCAGGTGTAATTGTTTTATTGTAGAAATCTTCGTAAATCTTAACCACTTCATACATACTTGGAGTATCAAGAACCCCCATATAATCCCAATTCTTTAAATAAAGCGCTTTTTGTCGAGCTGTTGCTATGGTGAATATGTTTGTATACCCTAAAAACGCATGTGAAAACTTCCATGGAAAGCTTGTTCGTAAGACCGAGAGTAAATATTCTGTTTCTTCAGAAAGAAATGATGTATGTGGGAGTAAAATGACTAAGGTTAAACCATTTTTAAAGAAATTGCTTTGCTCAAATTGATTCACATAGGTGATATCTTGTGTAAAACCTAATAGTTGAAGCAGTTCCAAATGACCAGCATTTTGGGCGTTGTAGTAGACAATGTTTCGTTCAGATGATTTTTTAGAAGTAGACAATGCTGTGAATATATATCCTTGACCGCCATCATATATTCCATATATACCATAAGGTTCACCTCGATGAATATACTCAAGAATTTTCTCTGCTTTACTTCTTGTATATTGTGGAATTGGGACGGTAAACATGTGTAATTATACCATTTACTCAGGATTGACTCAAGAAAGTGACATTGTAGGCCTATAGAATACATCAAGATTAATTAAAAATATTTTTATGAAAGACGAACGATACAAAAAACAATCTAATGAAAATGGATGGATATATCCGGATTCAGAAGCATCAATGAGTTCATTTGGCGCACGATTACAATTTGTGTTCGATTATCAAGGGTATCAAGCACGTGAATGGTTTACTAAACAGCAATTAGAATTAAAAAAATTTGCTGAAATTATTTCAAATAAGGTGCAAGATAGTACTGAAGAGTACTTGCTAGTAGAAATTGGAACAGGACGTATGAAGCATCAACAATTAATTGCAAATAAAACTAATGAAGGATACATCCAGATAATTCTTGAAACAGATCAAATAAACACATCTACAACCGGCGGATTTTCGAATGGAACTCAGTGGAGTGGATACCGCCCTAAATCATTTTCAAGCAGCAGTAATAGAAAAACAACGCTCATTCAAATAAATAAGGATGGAGGAGTGCGTGTTGGAAAAGCCTATGAATTCAATTATGGATGGGACAACTTTGATTCGTTATCACATAAGCGTGTAGTAGAGGAATTCGAAGTCATTGAAGATGACTTAAACCTAACTATTGGTTATATCTCAGAAATTCTAGGGATTTTGAACGATTGGGAGAAATAAACAGTTTACACAATCAATTGTGATAAACTAAGTATGGCAACACCAAAAACAGTTCCTACTTCAGTACCTCCGCAAGAATTTATCGTTACTTTGTCTGATAGAACACAGCAAAGCGATTCGCTCGAGCTTTTAGCAATTATGGAGAAAGTTACAAAAGCTAAGGTAGTTATGTGGGGAACAAGTATCATTGGATTTGGAACATATAACTATATATCGAAGAGTAATCCTAAAGGTGCTCTTTGGCCAATAATCGGATTTTCACCACGTAAAGGTAGCATCACCTTATACCTCATGAAATCAGCAGAATCGTTTAAATCGTTAATTGATTGTTTAGGCGAAAAAGTCGAATCAAAAGGAAGTTGTGTGTACATTAAGACAATGAAAACAATTAACAAAAAGGTTTTGGAGGATTTGATTGGAAAGGCATATAATACACAATGATTGACGAGCTACTACGTCTTGCTACCGAATCAGGATTACAGATTTTGGGTAGAGTATACGGTAATGAATTGAGTGACAATTTAGTTGTTTTCTGCCATGGATTTGGTGTTAAAAGTGATTCTCGAGGAATGTTTACTACAATCTGTGAATCACTCAAAGAACATTCATTAACCATACGGTTTCACTTTGTTACCATCGATGATATATCTCAGGACACTTTTATTACAAGCTATCGAGATCAAGTAGAGAAGCTCGAAACAGTCATTTCGAGAATGCGCTTGAAGTATCCAAACAAAAAGCTTGTAGTTATCTCGCATTCCCAAGGTTGTTGGATCTCGAGTATGTTATTAGAAAAATCGGACGTCAAGCCAACGTTGCATATTATGATGGCCCCATCTCCAACTAAAAATGTG
>CAZCKT010000030.1:0-10063 GCA_964499355.1 uncultured Candidatus Saccharibacteria bacterium
GATACGGCAACACACACTTAGCGATCGGCTCCTCGTATAAAGATAGCTATGATGGTGATATCAAGAATGCACCAGATTCAACGTGGGTAGAGCTTGGATTCAACGACAGTGCAATTCACACAGACATCATGAGTACAACTGACAGAACCGTTGAAGCGACATTGAAAGACGGCTCAAAGAAAATAATTTACAGTGACGGACAATTTACTTTATGAAAAACAAACTATCAGCAAAAACAGTTGCCTGGATTGAACTTGGTAGTTGGTACGGTGTTATCGTAATTTTGGTCGCATATATGGGAGTATCTTTTGGTTTGTTCAAACCTACAGATGGGTTTCCAATTTTCTTCAATATAACAGGGTCATTAACCATGTTGTTGGACGCTTGGAAAGATCGTAACTGGCAACCAGTCGTCATAAACATTATCTGGATATTGATTGCAATGGTGACACTATTTGTTCGCTAAATACTAGAAAATACAAAGCTTTAGTTATCAATTTGCTACGAAATAACAACTGGTGTAACGGATATAAACCCCGCAGTAAGTGCTGCGGCATCAATAGATTGGTCTTGCAACATTACAACATCATTTGCATACACTTCTTCCTCATATGAATAGGTATTTTCACCAACAATTACAGGATATTTATAGAACTTTGTTAATCGCTGTAAAAGCGTAGTTTTCTTATATTCGAAAGTTTTATTTTTGGGAAAGTTTACGTTAACAATCTGCTTTCCAAAAAAATCATTCTTAAGAATTTCGTTAAAAATAAATTTTGCAGATGAACCGGGATAATCTATATAATCTTCAACCGATTTATCAGCTGTATCGTGAGACCAACTAGTATCAGCCTCAAATTTCTTTTGCCAACTCATGATGACAACGTGCGGTGATATCCCTAACGTATATGCGCGAAGTGCCGCTCCGCCAGTACCAGAAGCAGTAAAAGTACTGAGCCCAATATTTTCTCCCCAATTAATACCTGAAATAAGATAATCAACTCCGATTGGGAATATTCCCGTAGCAAATTCCATTGAATCGGCTGGTGTTCCATCAACCCAATATGCGGTAACTCCTTCAATAGTCTCCTTTCCCCATTGTTTAGTTCCAAAAGCTTTAGTGCTCCCACCGGCGCCGCTTTGTTGTACCTTTGTTGCTACAATGGTTACATCGTAATCGTCTTTGAATAACGAAGCTAGTACACGAAGTCCGATTGCTTTATATCCGTCGTCTCCTGTGATGAGTAATGATTTTTTCATATTCAGATGAATCTCTACGAAATATAGAAACAAGCTGGAGGTGGGATTCGAACCCACGACCCCCTCTTTACGAAAGAGGTGCTCTAGCCAACTGAGCTACGCCAGCCCGAAAGATGGTGAAATTGTATCACGTTTCGCTTCGTATCGATACAGCGCCAAAATGATACCAATTATAATCGAATTTGCCACTAAAGATGACCCACCATAGCTCATAAATGGCAGCGCTACACCTTTTGTAGGTAAAACTCCCATATTCATACCAATATTTAAGAACGTTTCGAACCAAAGTTTCACGGTTAAACCGACAATAATAAGACGTGAGTATTCATCCTTTACCTGCAATGCAATCACGATTAACCTGCCAAAAAGTAACAGGTACAGCGCAGCTAACAACAACATACCTGCAAATCCACGTTCCTCAACAAAAGCCGAAAAAATGAAGTCTGTTGTGTATTCAGGGAGAAATCTTAAGCGCGATTGAGTTCCCTGCGAAATACCCTTACCAAAGAGTCCACCTGAACCAACTGCAATTTTTGACTGACGAATTTGAAAAGATTCTTCTTGAGTACCAGCGAATGATTCGATACGATGTTTCACATAATACGGAATAACTGGTGTATTCCATAAGAGTTTAATGCCAATAACACCTCCGACAGCGACTCCTCCAATAATTGATGCTGCTATTCCTACTTTCCAATTACTTTTCAAAAGAATTCCGAACGGAATCAATAAGAATATTGTCAACCACCAAGTCGAAAGAGATGCCAATATGACGACGACAATGCTTGTTACAGCCCAAGCAACAAGTTGACGACCTACCTCATACTTTACTAACCAGAGTAAAAAGATAGTCGATACTATTAAAGTTGAAATAATGGTAGCGCCAAAATCTGGTTGTAAAATGATTAATGCTAAAGTTGCAAGAACACCTCCGACTCCAAAAAATAATTTAGCTTTTAACTTGATACTGTCACTGGTAATCCAATATGCAGACCACAGCGCCAATGCAATCTTCGCAAATTCTGAGGGTTGAAAAAGGAATTGTCCTACTTTATACCAACGATGCGTTGAATTAACTAATGGCCCCAATAGAAATAGTCCGCCAAGCAACCCAATTGTAACGATAATACTGAGGAGTTGTACGATAAATGTCTTGGATATCTGAAGATCAATTGTTGAAATAATCATAATTATTGCAAAACTGATAACACCGAATAGCAATTGCTTCGCAACGAGTGAATCTAACCAGCCAGAAAATGAAGTACCAATAGGACTGGTTGTATACAGAATAAAAACACCAATAAAGAAAATGACAGACACTGTTGCCATTACGAGTGGATCACCGACTCGCAGCCCTTTCATTGCTATTTTCTTCTCAAGAATGCTGGGATATCAAGCTCGTCTGAATCTTGCTCTACCATTGGTGCGGGAGCAACTGGACGATCTGACGAAAACGTAATTGGAACTTGTTGTTGTGGTTGCATATCAAACTGCTCACGTGCAGGTGCTTTCTGAGGTTCTGGTTTGTAGACAACATCTGGGAATCCTGCTGCCAAAACGGTTACGTGAAGTTCATCATCACTAGATTCATCAATTGTTGCACCAATTTTTACGACTGCTGTAGTATCTACCATATTGGTAATCATTTCTGCCGCTTCAGCAACTTCTGACATTGTTAAGCTGGAGCCACCACGGATATTAAATAACAATCCCTTTGCACCTTGAATAGACATTTCGAGTAGTGGGCTGGTAATTGCTTGTCTTGCCGCTGCTTCTGCTCGATTTTCGCCGGATGCTTTACCAATACCCATCATAGCGGTACCTGAATTCTTCAAGATACTTCGTACATCTGCAAAGTCAAGATTAATAAATCCTGTTTGAGTAACCAAGTTTGCAATACTTAACACTGCATTTGCTAGTACTTCGTCGACTTTTCGCATTGCATCGTGGAAAGTAAGATTTTTATCAATAATATCCAAAATTCTCTGATTTGGAATAATAATCATCGCATCAACACTCTCTTTCAATCTTGAAATCCCCTCTTGGGCAACTTCCATTCTTTTCTTATTCTCGAAAGAAAATGGTTTAGTGACAACAGAAACGGTCAATGCTCCAAGATTCTTTGCAATACCTGAAATTACTGGAATTGCTCCGGTACCTGTTCCACCACCCATGCCACCAGTTACAAATACCATATCTGCACCTTCTAGTGCTTGATTGATTTCTTCAATACTTTCTTCTGCTGCTTTGCGCCCAATCTCTGGATCACCACCTGCGCCAAGACCTGAGGTCAAATTTTGTCCAATTTGCAATTTGACACTAGCTCGTGAATTTTTTAAGACTTGTGCATCAGTATTAACAGCGATAAATTCAACACCTTCAATGTTGTAATCTGCGATCATGGTGTTAACTGCGTTACAGCCACCTCCACCTACTCCGACTACCTTAATATTTGCTGCGACGTTTGTTGTTGGTTGTACTAACATGACTTATGGGAATAACGATTTAAAGATTGATTTAAATTTCGTGGAGATGTTGCCTAAAAAGCCTTCACCTTCACTACCAGATGACGATACTTCTTCTGGATTTCCTGCTGCATACAACACTAATCCTTGGATAGTTGCATACTCTGGGCCTGTGATTTCTTCTATCATACCCTCTAACCCATGTGGCATACCCACACGAGCAGTAGAGCCTATATATTCTTTAACCATTATAGCTACTTTTGGCAATTTTGCTGAGCCACCAAGCAATACGATTCCTGCCGGCATCTTCATGTCATATCCAGAGCGACCAACATCCTGACGTGCTAACTCTAGAATTTCTTCGACTCGTGCTCGAATAATCTTTTCTACAAAACTCTTTGAAACTTTTTCTAATCCTGAAATATTCAAATGACGGATATCTACTTCGTCGTTCTTTGATTCATCTTTTGATTTTTCTTTTTCTTCTTTTTTCTCTTTCTTTGCTTTTGCTTCTTTTTCTTCAATAACTTCGAGATCCATGATTTCTTTAAAATGAAGCTTCACTTTCTCAGCATCTTCAAGTGATGAAAGGCTTAAGCCTGCTGCAAGATCTATTGTAATATTGGTTCCACCAACTGGTAATGATCCGCTGTATACGACTCCACCTTCTTGAAAAACCATAATATCAGTAGTTCCAGATCCAATGTCAATCAATGAAACTCCTAACTCTTTTTCGGTGTCTGTAACTACAGCATAGGCATCTGCCCAACCTGCGAATACAAATGAATCAACAGAAATACCTAATTTCTGAACGCATTTTGCTAAATTCTTCGTGATACTTGAAGGTGCAAAGACAATATGACAATCGACCTCAAGTCGTGTACCGCTCATGCCAATTGGATACTTAATACCATTCTGTGCATCAATTGTATATTCACGTGGAATTATGTGAAGAATATCGTAACCTTGTGGAACTGGGACTGTTTTTGCAACTTCGATAACTCGGAGAACATCATCTGGGGTAACTTCGTCGTGAGTAATTGCGATTGCTGCTTTGTTATTTTTACTGGTGATTGCCTTACCTGAAACAGAAATGACAACACTACCAATCGTAACATCAGCCATTCTTTCTGCTGCACTAAGAGATTGAGCGATACTGTTAACTGCCTCGTCTATATTGATTACTAACCCTTTTTTTATACCTTTAGCGGGAACACTTGCAACACCAATAACTTTTGGATCTGACCCATCTTCTGCGGTTGCAATGACTGCAGTGATTTTAGAAGATCCGATATCTATCGCACCCAATACTCTTTTTCCCATGTGTTTCTCAGTTCAATTAATCCAAGTTCAAACGTTCTTTCACTCTATCATTTGTATACTACTCTGTCAAACCGCAAGTCGATGACCGAGTACCGTTCTTTGGCATCATTTAGCCCATCAAGCGCTGCTGATAGCATTGTAATTTTTTGTGCGATTGCTGTGGATGCTGGCAAATAAACCGTAACACTTGGAGTAAGTGTTACTTCGTACCAAGGAGCAACCTGATCACCTTTGTATTCAATTTTTGTCACCTGAAGGTTTTTCTCAGTAGTAGTCTTTATCAGGTTTGTTGCGTAATCATAAACGAATGAATTTAATTCATGATTCTTACTGAACAATTCGGGTACACCATAACGGAGACATTGCTCGGAGGGAACTTCAACAGTTTTTGCTGAGTCTTGAACAAGCAAACACTGCCCTTCACCAAGATCGACCTTAATTAAAGGTTGTAGTTGTACCAATTTGATTTCCAATTTACCGGGGAAACTATGACTTACCGAGGAGTCTAGAATCAACTTGTTACAACCGATTACTTTCTTTTGAACAGTTTTATCTGGAAGAATCCAGAATGATTTACCTTTGAAGACTGAAAGACAATCAACTACCTCCATCTGTAATGTTACCTCGCGTGAAAAATCTCCACCAACTTCGATCGATTGAATCTTACCTAACCAAATAAATGTAAAGACAACTAGAATAACAGAAAATAATGCAACAAGAATTCTTATAACGCGATCTTTCATTTTTGAGTATAGCAAAAAAATGCCAAGGGTCAGAATCGAACTGACGACCACGCGCTCTTCAGGCGCATGCTCTACCGACTGAGCTACCTTGGCACAGGCTAATTATAGCGTATGGATTCATAGCATTCAACTATAGTGACACTGTTGGAGTTGCTGTTGGCGTTACAGAAGCAGTAGGCGTTGTTGTAACGTCTGGTGTTGGAATCGCTGAACCAGAGTCAACAGAAATTGGTTTTAGCGCAGATTTATCAACTTCGATTAATGCTCGAGATGATTCGACTTTACTGACAGGCTCTAAGTAATAATACGATGTAAAGAAATTAACCGACCAATTTTCTTCCTTATCCCCGGCGTTAATAGTAACTTGATCAAAATTAGTAGCGAAACCACCCATAACAAGGAAGTCTAGGAATTTATAAATGTTTGTTCGTGAACCTCTGAAACTAAAAGGCCCTTCAACTCTTCCAAGAAATACTCTGTTTGCTGCATTTGCACTCCCGAGAAGTTTGTCTTTTGTTTCTGTTCCAACAGTTTGTTTCACTTCAGTTTTATCTTCATTAATACCTAGACGTGAAACTTCCAATCCATATTGCTTTGAATTTTGGTTAATGAATGTAGCCAACTGTGCTACGCGGATATCATCAGGAATAAAAACTCGAGCAGACTTTAGTCCGTCAGCTAGATCGCTAACATTGTACGCTGCGATTGTGTCATATTTTTTTTGAAAAGCAGCTACTTCGGTTTCTACCGCTTTACGTTTTGTACTAATTTCTTTTGTTTCAGTGATATTTGGAACATAAACAAAAATTACAATAACAATAGTAACGACCAAAACTCCGAGCGAAATCAGACCTTGGACATACGCAGCAGTATTAGGTTTTTTCTGTTGTACGTATTCCAGTGTTTTATTTATGTTACTTTGTGATTCCATGGAGAAGGTACAGTTCATCTAAGTTAAGCAACCCTTTCAATTGGAAGGTGACGACTCCATCAGAATTTCGATTAAACGATGTTAAGTTTAACTCTTGCATAATTGACTTATCTTTTAGAAGATCATGCCAAATTCGTACGGCCGAATAGTAAGAGTTAGTCTCAATCTGCAGTCGAACTTCGCCTTTTGCATCAAAATAATACTGAGCGACTTTTCCATTACCTTCAATTTTTGTCTTAATGTAATCACCAATGGTACTAGGCACATATTGTTCAGTTTTTATTCGAGAAAGTACCAACGCTTTATATGCAAGCGTGTAGTAATCATCCTGCTTTGGGCCAAGTTGTTGTATCTTACTTAACAGAACAGTTTTCTGAGATTCGGCGTCTTTTAATCTTCCATTCTCTAAACTCTTGTTGAAGAATAATCCAACGAATATAACCAACAAAACTCCACCCCAAACGATTAACAGTACTAAACCACGAAGTGATTTATCGACTTTCTTTAAGTCCTTTGATGTTGCTTGAGGAAGAAGGTTAACTGCCATAGTTCAATTACTCATCTTTTAGACATAATCCAATAGCTACGGTAAATGCGGGGCTGCTCTTTCTTACAATTTCGGCAATATTATTTGGTACAACAATTGGTCTCCAAGGATCTGCAAGTTGTACATCATATCCCAATATTGATTCAAGATATTCAGATAATGCTGGCAAAAGAGCTGCTTCACCTGAAAGTATTGCCAAATTTGGGGGAACTGCTCCAACTTCATTTTTATAGAACTCAATACCTCGCAGTACTTCTGTAATAATCATATCAAGAACTGGTTTCATTGCATTTCGGATCTTTCCATCTACTGCATCTGATCTCATACCATAAATTCTTTTGTATTCTTCGGCTTGTGCATAAGAAAGTTGGAATTCGTTTACAAGAGCTTTTGTTAACAAGTCAGCTCCAGTTGCAATACTTTGTGAGAAGAATAATTCGCCTTCCTTCATAATTGCCATATCCGTAGTATTTGAACCAAAGTCTAAAACTACTGCATCACGAGCATCTTGCGCATACTTAACTGATCTTAAAATTGATAATGTTTCAGATTCAATAGCAACCGGAACAAGTCCAGCTCGTTCTAATATTTCGACATATAGTTCAACCAATTTCTTCGGTGCCGCAACAGCAAGCATTTTTCGTTGTCCAGATTGATCTACTGTCAGTGCTGTAAAGTCACTTTGTACATCTTCAATTGGATAGGGAAGAAATTGCTTTAATTGCCAATATACAGCGTCTGTAACTTCAGCATCACTTACTTTAGGAATTGTTAATACCCGACTAAACACCGAACTTTCTGGTAAAGCGACCGCTACTTCTTTATAAGGGACTTTTGCTTCTGCAACCAAAGATTTGACCGCATCAACCATCATGGTTTTATGTTCTTCCTTGTAACTGTTGAGAGCTTCGTTTGGAGTTTGAACAGAACCAATATTCTTCAATTCCCAAGAATTTCCGCGTAACGCAAGATTAACAAGTTTTAGCGAATGTGCACCGAAATCGATGGCAAAATGCTGAGGCAGTGCCATATAGAGCAGTTTATCTATATTAGTTATGTTCAGTATACGAGAAACATTCTGAGACTTCAATACCATTCACCGACCGCTACTTTTTTTGTTTGCGGAAGGATGATATAAAATGATACAATTCGTTTGTATCTTTAGAGAATCTATTGCGGGATCGTCTAATGGTAGGACAGCGGACTTTGAATCCGTCAGTCATGGTTCGAATCCATGTCCCGCAAGTTTTTGGCATATGCCAAAGGTATAAGACAAAAAATTGCAAATAACGAGTGAACGCGAGAATTAATTATTCATTTTACCGAGCAGTTCGACCACGAGTTATCGAGGGTGAGCAAGTCAATAAAAAATTCAATATCGCAGCAATCCATGTCCCGCAATAACAGATTGGTAATGTAATGCCAAGCTGGTCTTATTAGTGTAATTAACCAACTTTCTATTTCCTTGTGCCAAATGTACTATACTTCTGCATGAATATTTCAAAGAAACTAAAAGTAGTTCTTTTTATTTCAGTAATTCTGAACTGGTTACATTTTGCTGAGATTGTTGCAACAAAATATTTTTTAGACTCTTCAGCTTTTACTTACAAATTGGCTGATTTTCTTGGAACAAAATACGAATCGACCTATTATTCATTCCATGTAACGTTGTATCTATTCCTGACTTTGTTCATACTGCTTCTGATTCAACCTAAATGGTTAAAATTTATTTTAGCAATGTATTCTTGGATACTTATATCAGAAACGCACCATGTATTTTCCACTATTTCGCATGGTCATTATCAATCAGGATCCATTACATCATTTCTCTATTTAATTCTTGCATTTGTATATATAAGAACGTTGTTCAGCGAATGGAAAAGTTTATAGCTCTATTTATATTGATGTAAAATATAACTATGAAAGAAGTATTATTTTATGGTGACTCATATGTATACGGAAAGATACCTGGTGGTGATCGTTATTCGCGCGATCAACGATTCACTTCGGTTATCCAAACCAATTTAGGTTCAGAGTTTAAAATAATTGAAGAAGGTTTAAGAGGTCGAATGCTTTTTGGAGAGAATAAATTTTTTCCTGAAAGAGATGGCTACGCTCAATTCGGACCAATAATAGGAAGTCACTTACCTGTAGATCTGATTGTTTTTGTACTCGGAGCTAACGATTGCAATAGCGGAAACACACTAACACCAAACGAAATTGCATCAAAATATGCTCTTTACCAAAACAAACTCAATAATTGGTGCGACTTCTTAAAATGCGCTATTCCTTCGGTTCTTGTAGTTACTCCACCAACATTGGATGAACAATCAGCGCAGAAAGCTTTTGGTACTATATTTGAAGGATCCACAGCAAAATCTCAACTACTTCAGGAAGCTATTGAAACAGAAGTAAAATCACTAGGTTGGCTTGTTATGTCATCATCGTTGCATGTATCAGTTTCTGAAATAGATGGTATACATCTCAGCATCGAAGACAACACTACATTAGCTAATGTAATCGCAAAACAAATAAGAACTATAATTGGTTAAAGCATGAAATCTAATAAATCCTACATATTCCTACTTTTATCTTTTATTGGAATTTTCCTTTTCTTTTTTGTAGGAAATAAAACCTCACAACGAGATAGCATTTCAGCTAACTTTCTCTATCAAGGGATTATCCTTTGTTATTCTTTAACTGTCATCGCTATTGGTAAGAAAATTGGAACATCTCAATACTTAAGGCTTGGAAATATGTCATCGCCAAGTACACCGAATAAACTTCTTGGCAT
>CAZCKT010000031.1:0-3064 GCA_964499355.1 uncultured Candidatus Saccharibacteria bacterium
AGGATCTTTAAATTCAATTCCCCTAACTCTTCCTAATGACTTGATTGGCCATGCTTCGACACTACCTAACGTTTTTTCATCTAAACCAAACTTTTTCGTCAAGAAAGCAATAACATCATTTGCGCCTTTTTCTTCCCGCTCATTCATTTGTGTTGGTGTACCATTAGTGTAATACTCAGGTGTGTTTAATGCTGCAATTAAAGGGGATTGTTGTGCGGCAATAATGACATTAATGTCACTTTTGGGAACCGGGATAGGTTCTGATTTAGAAAAAAAACGTGGCATATTCACCCATTAGTTTGGCATATTTATCTACTATATACAAATTTCTGTATACTCATGCATGGAACCGATACAAATTAATCGCTGCCCTTGGTGCGAAAGTACCCCGGATTACATGGCATATCATGACAAAGAATGGGGAGTCCCCAATCACAATGACAAACTTCACTTTGAATTCTTAATACTTGAAGCTGCTCAAGCTGGGTTAAGTTGGCTGACTATCTTACGAAAACGTGAAGGATATCGCAAAGCATTTGCACAGTTTGATCCGATCGCAGTTTCAAAATTTACTGAAGATGATATTGAGCGACTCATGGTGAACCCTATGATCGTTAGGAACAGATTGAAAATTAAAGCAGCTATAAATTCTGCAAAGTTGTTTCTCAATATTGTTGAAGAATTTGGATCTTTTGATACCTATGTTTGGAGATTCGTTGGCAATGAAATAAAACAAAACAAGTTTACATCACTTTCCCAAATTCCTGTTACAACTTTTGAATCAGACGCTTTGGCAATAGATTTAAAGAAACGTGGGTTTAAATTCCTTGGGAGCACCACTATGTATGCCTATATGCAAGCAATGGGATTAGTAAATGATCACCTTACATCATGCTTTCGGTTCGATAAGGTCTAGTACTTTATCAACTTTTGGACGTACAATTGCCTGACAATATCCCGCATACGGATTCTTTTCAAAGTATCGTTGGTGATATTCTTCGGCTTGATAAAAAGGCATGATCGCGACTATTTCGGTAATAATTTTCCCCGAATAGTTTTCCTGTTCCTTGGCAATAAAAGTTTCAATCTCCGACTTCTCAGTTGCTGTCGAATAGAAAATAATCGAGCGATACTGTGTACCAACATCGTTTCCCTGCCTGTTCAATGTTGTCGCATCATGAATTTTGAAAAACAGTGACAGTATTTCCTGCAATGAAATAACATTACTATCGAATATAATTTTGACAACTTCAGCATGTCCAGTTTCTCCCGTACAAACTTGCTGATAAGATGGATTTTGTACTGCTCCACCTGAGTACCCCGAAACAGCTTGCACTACTCCCGGCATTCGCAACATGGCGGCTTCTATGCACCAAAAGCAACCACCACCAAGAATAATTTCCTGCAGATTGAGTTGATTTTTCGCATCATCTAAATAGTTCTGTTGATCATTTTGAGGGATAAATTTGATTGATAATGAATTTGCACAATGTCTGGTATTCTTCTCTGTATACTGTTCACCACGAAATACATGCCCCAAGTGTCCCCCACATCGAGCGCACTGAATTTCTGTTCTTTCACCATCTGCATCGAGCAATTCTTTCACTGCTAACGGGAAAGTCGCGTCAAAAGATGGCCACCCACAATCTGCTTCAAATTTTGCTTTTGCATCAAAAAGCGGAAGACCGCACTGGCGACAAACAAAAATTCCTGGTTCAAACGTATTCCAATACTCTCCACTAAACGGCGCCTCTGTCCCTTTATGCACAATGACTCTGGCTTCTTCTGGGGTTAATGCATTCATCTATTCCATTACTTAACTTAGCTGTTTACACATGTATTAATTGCATTCATATAACTAGTTTTATTGTGTACCCCTCTCATTTCACCATGTGAACCATCTACCTCTCCTACTTTAGTATAAATCCCTAGTTGTGCAGCTTTTTCATTTACTTGCTTTTGAACTTCTTCAGTTATTCCAGCAAGTTCCTTTTTAGACCAATAAATATGAACTTTTGGAATTTTTTCTCCCTGCATGATTCCTTCATCTAGAGCTGCTCCAAGAATTGCTATTGATTTACCTGCAGTTATTAGTATATGCCTAATATTTTGAGGGAAATCGAGCTTTATAAAAACTTTACTAGAGACATCTACATTTTGGTAACGTTGCTGCAGAAATCTCGCGAGATGTACGCCTGGCAAAACCATTAAGCCAGTGAGTGCTTGAAGAACAACATCAAGAGGTGCAGATTCGGTTAACATTTTAACCAATCGAACTGCTCCCGCTGCATTGAAAACTCTATCAATCCATTTTTTGTTCATTTTCTCTGCTTCTTGCCGACTTTCCTTGGTAAATGTCACTGGTTCAAATAATAATAATCCATCTATGCCAACGTCTTGATTCAAACCATTTTTTACCGCATATGCAGCAATATCTGCGCCAAGACTAACGCCACTTATAGTAATTTTCGCGTGTTCTGAAATAGTTTTATCAGATCGCAATGTTCGTAAATCTGCAGCCATTTTATCTGGATCATAAACCAATTGTCCTCGGTTCGTTGACATCGGAGGATACAACACCGTGAAGGAGTCAATTTCGCCAGTTTCAAGCATAGGTTTTATGATTTGATAGGCTTCACCAGTTGGTGGGTTTCTTCCCCCTTGTAAAAACACCACTGCTCGCTCAGGATTTGCTTCAGAATAGCTTTCAACATTATCATTTTTACGTCTAAAGGTAACAAATACGTTTCCATTTGCTGTCGCACGAATCTCTCGTTCAAGTCCACCATAAAATTGTGGAAAACAATCTAAAATGACACCATAGGATTGAGCATCCTGCTTAGCCTTTTCAATCGTTTTTTCTGCTTCAGATCCTGACATAAAACTCTAAATTAAAGTTAGTTTTTTCGCTAATGTTTCTGCCTGAGCAAGTATTTCATCGATTTCCTGAATACCCTGTTCCCAGAATTCTGGTTTAGTAATATCTATTCCCATTTTCGAAAATATATCTTTCGGTGATATAGATGTCCCTGCAGACAGGAATGTTTTAACTTGCGATATAAAT
>CAZCKT010000031.1:3074-9254 GCA_964499355.1 uncultured Candidatus Saccharibacteria bacterium
TAAATGATTTATCTTGCCGAACTTTTGCCTGCATTGCTTTCGAAATCAACGTACCACTTGCATATGAATACACATAAAATGGACTTCGAATGTGCGACCAATATACCCACCAATTTTCTGCACCTTTATCCATATTAACGCCAGTTCCCATATATGAGCTCATGTGTTTTAAGAATAATTTTCCAATTTCAACATGCGACAGGTACAGTTTTTCTCTAAATGTTTTATGTAATTCAGTTTCAAAATTGTACAATGCTATTTGCCTAAAAATTGATGCGACTAAGTCATCTAATTGAGACATGAGTAACGTTAATCTTTTTTCATCATCAAGTTCACCTGACACTTTTTTCAGTACAAAATCTTCCATAAATGTACTTGCGACTTCTGCAGTAGAAAGAGGTGTACCGTAATAAAGTGCGTGTTGCGACTTTTTTATCATCTCATTATTTATTGCGTGACCAGCTTCGTGTGCTATCGTCAGTAAATCTGTTAATTCACCAATAAAGTTTAGATAAAAAAATGTTGGAGTACTAATTAAGCCTTGATAACACGCGGCTCCAGAGCGTTTACCTTTACTCGGATAAGGATCTATTTGACCATTTTTCACAAATCCATCAAAAATCTGCCCGAATTCTGAGTCAAGCTCATTAAAGGTTTCAGAAACGATTTTAATAGCTTCCTCATACGAGAATTTTTTATCCACAGCTCCATACTCAACACCTCGTTCGTGGTATTTCAATTTTTTCTTTCCAAGTAACTTTGCTTTGAGTTTGTAATATCTTTTTGGAATATCGAATCGGTTAGTCGTAGAAGTAACCAATGCATCAACGACATCAGTATCGATATCATCACTAACATGACGAGAAGTATCTGGTCTTTCAAAACCTTTCAATTCATCTTCAATTTTAATCGTTAAAAGCAATGCGTTTAATTCGTGTTCACCAATCGGAGCATTCTTCTTCATAATTTTATGAATCATTTTTGCTGCCGAATCTCGAACTTCTTGATTTTTATTTGTAACATTTCCAAGAATCTCGCTAAACGATTTTGTTTCCAATTCACCCTTTTCGTTCAATATCTTCCCTGTTTCTTTTGCGATAAACTCTGAGCGAAGTTTAACCCATTTAGAATAAGCAGGCTCTGCGAGTAGATTCAAAATCTTCTCTTCTGGCTCTGAGAGTAAATATTTTGCTACTAAAAATGTTCGGTATAAAAGATACCTGTACGGCTTTAATAATTCTGAATTAAGAAATTTTTCTTGCTGTTCTTTTGAAATCTTCGCCAATCGAAGTTCAAAAAACTGTACCAAATTGTGCATTTCTGTGTCAAAAACAGAGAAACGAGTTACCATTTCTTTTACTTTTGGATCTGATTGATTCTGCACAGATTTTAATGTCCAGTAATAACCTACTTTTCCTGAGAATTCATATTCACTCGTAAGAAATTCCCATTCATCAAGCGCTTCTTTAAGCTTTGATTCATCAGTTAAATAGGAATTATCAGTCGTCCACTTTGAAGCAAATGATGTGTAAGCATCTCTAATTGTATTTATTTCGGTAAGTATTAAACCATCATCTTCTGACTTAAGTAACGGTGTCAAATTCCAACCTTTATTTCTATTTTGTTCATCCATAGTTGATTATACCAAGTTCACCGTAATTTCATTTCATATCCGTATACTCAGTAATACTAATTAAAATATTTTTACTATTATGATGAGATACGGAACTTATGGCGTCATGCCAACACCAGAATTTGGTTTAATGCACATGTTGCCACATTTATTTTTAGGGTTAGCGGTTTGCTTTGCGATAGTTGCCGTCATTATTTATGCAAAGAGAAACCATGTAGGACACCATATGGGACTTCACCCAATTGAGATTCTAAAGCAGAGATATGCAAAAGGAGAACTCTCCAAAGAGCAATTCAAAGAAATGAAAAAAGAACTAGAGGATTAAAATCTTCATATAGTCTTCACTATTGCTACGTTATACTAAGCGTAGTAAATTGAAATATATGAATATGATTAAAGAAATCGTAGCAAACATTCCAGTAGTAATTATCTCAATAATTGCAACAATAACTGGTGGTACCGCAGTAACTAAAATTGCTCAAGAAATTCAACCAGCATTAACACATGCTGAAAGAGAAATTCAAGAGATAAGAGTTGTAACACCATCAGATGTTACGCCTACACTAACAGTTACCCCATCCGTGGATCCAACAGTTACTCCAACTACGACAGTATTGCCTACAATTGCACCAACAACTGTCGTTGCTTCGAATGTTTTCACAACAGCATCATTAGCGAGTCACAACAAAAATGGTAATTGTTACGTAGCCTACAATAAAGTTGTCTACAATGTATCAAATCATCCATCATGGCAAAACTGCCGACATCACGGTACATCAGGTGGACGTGACATTACATCGAGCTTTCCACACTCTACCTCTTATTTTTCGACATTGCCAAAAGTAGGTACACTACAAAATGGTACAAATGCAGGTTCAGGCTCTACATCTTCGGGTAAAAACTATGATAGTGACGATGAGAACGAAGACGAACGAGAAGAAGAGCACGAAAACGAGGATGAAGACGATTAAGAACACATGAAAAATAAAAAACTGCCAGCAATACTAATAGGACTGGTCATTGGTCTGAGCATTCTAGGGCTGGCTTATATAAAAAATAAGCAAAAGCCTTTGCCAACTACTCAGGAAAAAACGACGGTAGCAACAGTGAATGTTCCTGACAAGACATTCACTGTTGCTCAATTAGCAGAATTTAACGGAAGTGATACTTCAAAACCAATTTATATCGGAATGAATGGATTGGTATATGATGTAACAGAAGGTCGAAAGTATTACGAAGTAGGAGCTGGCTATCATTGGCTAGCGGGTAAGGATTCAAGTACCGACCTAAACCTAATCGGAGGCGACATTATTAAGCGAAAATACCCAGTCGTCGGAAAATTGATACAATAAAAAAACATGAAGAAATTTTCTCTAGTTATTTGGATTAGTCTAATAATAACCTTCAGTCTTTGGATACTTTCGAAAGATAGTATTGCAACTATTTTAGACTTTCCAATTAAATCTTTAGCCCAAATAACTGCACTGGTAGGAGCTGTCGCTTTTTTTACCTCATTTATACTTTCGAGTCGCTTTCCTTTTTTTGAAAAGGAACTTGCATTGGATAAAGCATACACAATGCATCGTTTGATTGGAACATTGGCTGGATCAGGTATTCTTTTACACGTCGGCTCACTCATTTCAAATTTGCTCCCATCAAAATTTGCGCTTTCACTCTATTTAATCCCAGGGACAAATCTCTCGTATACATTAGGAACGCTTGCGTTTTATTTGATGATGATAATGATTTTGAGCTCTATTTATCTAAAGCTTCCTTACCCAATATGGAAATTAATTCATAAAATTTCTTCGTATTCAATTATCATAGCAACTCTTCATATCTTCCTTATTTCGAGTGATGTTAGTAACTATCTTCCGCTAAGAATTTGGATTTTAAGTATTGCCTTTCTTTCACTTATTGCATGGTTTTATAGGCAATTCATTTATAAAAAGCAGGCTTTTACCCATGAATACAAAGTAGTTGATGTTCTATCTCTTCAATCAATTACTGTTTTTACTTTAGAAAACACGATAAACCCAATAAAATTTGAACCTGGCCAATTCGCATTTTTCAAGATCATTGATGAATCAAAACAAATAACAACTGAATCACACCCATTTACGATACTTTCTTCTTCGGCAAGTAAAATCATGATTGCCGCGAAAGAACTTGGTGACTACACAACGACATTAAAGAACCTAAAAATTGGAACAACCGTTACTGTTGCAGGTCCTCATGGCTCTTTTGGAAAACAACTTCTTGAAAGTAAACGACCAACTATTTGGATTGCAGGGGGAATTGGAATTACACCGTTTTTCAACATCATGACCTATCTTGCATCAGAACCTGAAATTAAAGTTCCTTCCACACTCTATTACACAAATTCAGAGCAAGATAGCATTTTTCATCCACAATTATTAGGTTATGCTCAAAAACTTTCTATTCCTTATACTTTTATTAATTCAAGCGTTGAAGGTCATTTAACTCCAGAAGTTATATTAAAACCGTTAACTGAAAAACCCGCAGGCTACGAATTCTTCCTGTGTGGACCTGACGCACTTATAACCGCAATAACAAATGCATTGCTGCAAGCAGGTGTTCCAGAAACTCAAATACATACAGAAGATTTTGATTTTAGAGCTCTTGAAGTATGAATTTAAGAAACTTTATTTCACCTGCTCTGAGTAGCTTTTTTTTAATTGTTGGTGTTGCTACTTACATTACATTTTTTCAAGCACAACCAATAAATACTGATGTAACTACCGAGACGATAGCGCCAACATCAATTGCAACAACGACTCCAACACCAAGCGTTTCTCCAACCAAGACGTCTGTTCCTATGGCGACAACTAAAGTAACTACTACACCAAAACCTACTACAGCACCGACTGCGAAGCCTACTCCAAGTTGTATAATTACCGTTGCTGGAGCGAAGTATAACGTTTACGCATTACAAAAAACGCATTCTGGTGGTAACGTTTTTACCTGTGGCTCTGATATGACCAGTAGCTTCAACTCTCAACACGGGTTTAACTACCGACTTATCGCAAGATATAAGATTTAGAATAATTCCATGAAAATTCTCGTTATAGAAGACGACCTACGACTCGCTGAAAATACAAAACTCTTCCTTGAAGAACAGAATTTTCAAGTTGATGTTGTAAACACTGGAAAATCGGGACTTCTCAGAGCTAAAAAATATGACTACGCTGTCATTGTACTCGATTGGATGTTGCCTGATATTGAAGGAATTAAAGTATTAGAAGAACTCAGAACTGAAAATATTTCTGTCCCCGTGATAATGACCACTGCAAAGAGCCAATTAGAGGATAAACTCGAAGGTTTTACCGTCGGCGTTGACGACTATTTAACAAAACCATATACACTCAGCGAACTTACAGCAAGAATTAGCGCAATTATTCGTCGGGTCTATGCAAAAAAGAATGCAAACACTATATCTATTGGTGACTTACATCTATCATTGGATACTGCCCAAGTTACTTTAAATGGAAAGGCAATTGAACTTACCCCTAAAGAAAACGCAATCCTTGAATTGCTCGCGTTGCACCGCGAAACCATTGTCTCAAGAGCAGAAATTCTGCACCATGTATGGAATGATGATGTCGATCAATTCACAAATCATGTAGAGGTTCACATCAAAAATTTACGCGCTAAGCTCGGCGAGAGAAGTGTTCTTATCAAGACAGTCAAAGGAAAAGGGTATATGATTTCTAATACATGATGACCTTTACTACTCGATCAAAGATTACATTTTCTTCTGCATTTTGGAACATACTTTTGTTAACAATAACATTAGCAATCTTCACACTTTTCACACGATTTTTACTTGAAAAGAATCTCCAATCAGATGTTATTATCGAAGCTGAAGAAATAATCAGTCAACACTTAACGATAGATTCAGGAAGAATTGTTTATATAAACAGTACATCTGATTTAACACTTGAACAAGATCTATTGACTGACCGCCTTTCAGCTAAAATATTTAACAAAGAAAAAACAGCAATCGGGTCATTCGGTGTATTTAGTAAAATAAAATTCTCTGTAAACGAATTAAAATCAATTCAATTGCAGGCTACTGATGCATGCTCATCAAAATCACAAAAGATTGTCCCCTATCAAGAACTTCGAGAAGCAACATACACACTTGTTTTCTACCCAATCCTTAAATCTGGCGAATGTTTTGGAACAGTAGTTGTAGCTGCAGATACGACGACGTTAACGCAACTTCTAACAATACTTATGCAGCTTGCAGTCGCAGTTTTATTTATAGCAATTGCCTTAAATGTGATTGTAGGACGCGGTATTGCCCATATAATATTGAGTCCCTTACGTGCACTCGTTGCGAAAATGAAGCAGTTATCTATCGATAAATCGCCCAAAACTTTGAGTGTTCCGAATACCCCTGAAACAGATGAACTTCATCAACTCATTACAACGTTCAATGCCATGGCCGAACGTGTCGAGGAAGGATCTGGAAAACAGCGTTCATTTATTGTAGACGCATCACACGAATTAAAAACACCAAT
>CAZCKT010000032.1:0-8735 GCA_964499355.1 uncultured Candidatus Saccharibacteria bacterium
CGTCCCGACAACAATAAATAATTCTTTTAAATTCGTCTACGATGGATACAAAAGAATTAGCGGGAAACGGGACTCGAACCCGCAACCCTCAGTTTGGAAAACTGATGCTCTAACCATTGAGCTATTCCCGCGTTGTTGTGTAATTTTACTGTGTTACACGACTTTTATCAAGGTATATATTCATACCATTCATATACTGAGTAACTGCCTTTGCCCAATTATGACCACTTGCAGCACAAGGGGGACAGTATGCTGGTTCAATGTCATATGGGGTCAAATCGGTACCATATCCTAACGCCAATCGAGAAGTAAGGACTTTGATCCCTACGCCATAATCTTCGAATTTTTGCCAACTACCACCTGGACCACCACGCCATCCCCAACAATTATTTGTATCTACAGGAGTAATTCTACAAAAACGTGACTCAATACCCGAAATGGCAGGAACTAATCGCCAATCGAGTTTATATATGTCGGCTTCTTTCACAATCGTTTCTGCATATGGTGTTAACGGCGAACCTACATCAATAAGGTATTTACGTAAAGCAGCAGCTCGTCCATCGAGCGTCGCAATATCAGATCCAATACCGAATTCTGTAGTGAAGCCGCCACTAATAAACGACGCATCCCTCGCAGTAAACTTTGTTTTATCAATACTTTCTAAACTATACGTTTTACCAACTGATGCTGATGGCCGAAAACTTTGCAATAGGCTAGAAGTCACGAAGTTAGTAAGCGGTGCATAAAAATAAAATGCTAAAACACCCCATGAAATAATCAAGGCAATAATTCCTGTGCGTGGGGTGATATTGAGTTTCATACCATCCTAGTCTATAATAACGGAGCTTAAGAGTAAAGAAGCGTATAATATCAATTCGGTATCGATGAAAAAGGGAAAAACACAATACGTCCGATTAAAGTGCAGCGTGTGTAGCCACATCAACTACACAACCATTCGAGGAACGAAAGCAGGAGCCGAGAAATTGGCACTCAGCAAGTTCTGTAAGACATGCAAGATGCACACGGATCACAACGAAACTAAGATTAAATAGGAGAGTGGGGGTATAGTTTAATGGCAAAATGGCGGTCTCCAAAACCACTGTTCTCCGTTCGAGTCGGAGTACCCCTGTGGTTCGAAATAATTACATAATTGATTATTATTTAATTACAAAAGCCAAAAGCCCCCAAAAACTCTATGAAAAAAATTACATTTACATCGAAGATAAAAATTCCGCTTGTCGGAGATATAGCAAAAGCATTTAAGGCAGTTCAATGGCCGACGCTCAAAGATTTGGGCATTAACCTTCTTGCTGTTTTAGCAATTTCTGCTATAATTGGCGGGTATTTATGGATTCTCGACACTGGGTTTGAGTATCTAAGAAATTTGATCTTATTTAATTAGCGACAAAAAAATGGAACATAAATGGTACGTGCTCAATGTTCACTCTGGAAAAGAGGACTTTGTCGCCGAAAAGATTAAGACAATGATTGGTATTCAGAATGCACAAGACTTTATCTCCGAAATTAGCATTCCAAAACAGTCAAAGATCGTTATCAAAGACGGTAAGAAAGAAATTAAAAAGAAGCGACTTCTTCCAGGTTATATCCTCGTAAAGATGAAATATGACCAACAAACAGCATCGTTGTTAACCAATATTGAAGAAGTTCGTGGATTCGTCCGAATCGGTACCGAAGTTTACCCATTAACCGACGAGGAAGTAGTAAGAATGATGGATCAAAAACCTGAAGAAACCAAGAAAACTAAGTCATATGCGATGTCTGTTCGCATTAATGATGCAGTCAAAATTGTTGATGGACCTTTCAAAGAGTTCATTGGCAAGGTATCTGAGGTTGATGAATCAAAAGGCAAAGTCAAAGTTCTCATTACCATGTTCGGTCGTGAGACTCCGTTTGACCTCGACTTAACACAAATACAAAAGCTTTAGTTTAAGAGGGAGGAGAAGTTATGGCAAAAAAAATAAAAAGCCAATTTAAGGTGATTATTACTGCAGGTAAAGCAGTACCAGCACCACCACTTGGACCTGCATTGTCAGCCAAGCAAGTAAACATTAAAGAGTTCTGCGACAAATTCAATGAAGCAACTCGACAAATGGGAGATGTAAAAGTTCCAGCAATCGTAACGACATACGACGACAGAACATTTTCAATCGAGCTACGCACACCACCTGTTTCAGATTTGATCAAAAAGAAGATCAAGATTGAGAAAGGATCTGCAAAGCCAAACCTTCAGCAAGTAGGTTCGTTAACCAGCGCACAAGTCCGCGAAATTGCTGAGGAAAAAATGAAGGACCTCAACACGACCGTCGTCGAAAGTGCTATGCACACTGTTGCAGGAACCGCACGTCAAATGGGTGTTAAGATTGTTGATTAATCACTATGAACCGAGGAAAAAAATACCAAAAAATTTCAGAAAAGCAGCTCGATAAGGTTGTTTCTCTCAAAGATGCAGTAGAAAATGTTAAAAAACTTTCTTACAGCAAATTCGATGGAACAATAGAGCTTCATGTCGCAACAATTCTTCCAAAAGAGAAAGATCCAAAGTCAATCAAAGGAAGCGTTAGCTTGCCACACATGGAAAGTAAAGCATCAAAAATTGCAGTTGCAGTTCCAGCCCATTTAGAAAAGACAGCACAAGAAGCTGGTGCAGACATCTACAAATTCGAAGAGCTTATGGAAGGAATCAAAGCAGGTAAAATTGAATTTGATATTCTTCTTGCAACTCCAGATATGATGGCACAGCTTGCAGTTCACGGTAAAGCATTAGGTCCTAAGGGATTGATGCCAAACCCAAAGAACGGAACTGTTGTTACCTCAGAAAAATTGTCCGATGTTGTCGGAGAATTCAAGCGAGGAAAGTTAGTCTTTAAGGCTGACTCAGCAGGCGGAATTCACGTTGCAGTTGGTAAGGTTTCTTACTCAAGCGACAAGATTGAAGCAAATGTAAAAGAGATGATTAGCGCGATTGTTTCACTTCTTGGAAAGAGTAAAGAATATGTCATTAAGAAAGCGTTTCTTGCTCCAACAATGGGTCCTTCAGTTGCATTTGATATTAAGTTGATGGATTAAGAATATGGCATTACGATGTGATGTATGTGACAAAAAGACTGTACATGGTGATTCACACATTCACCGACACTCAGCATGGCGATATAAGGCACCAAGAACAAAGCGAACTTGGGTACCAAACATCCGACCTGTAAAGTTGACGGTTGTAGAAGGTGTCAAAGAAATCAAGATGTGTATGTCTTGTTACAAGCGATACTCTATGGATGGCATGTCCTTCCTAGCAGGTAAGAAAGTAAAGGCGTTAAAGCACGTCAACTTGATTACAACGAAATAGAAAAGTTCAAACGTACTACTTTTTTGTATTGACTGTTTTTTACTACCCTAAATTGTTGTATACGACATCTAGTATAATAGAATAATGTTCGACTCATTCTTTCAACTATTCACATTCGATATTGGCATTGATTTAGGTACGGCAAATACTCGAGTTGGAATCAAGGGAAAAGGAGTAGTCTTATTTGAACCGTCTGTTGTTGCAATCAACAAAAATACGAAAGAAGTTCTTGCAGTAGGAAAAGCAGCGAAAGAGATGCTTGGACGAACGCCTGCCTCAGTTATAGCGACAAGGCCACTAAAGGACGGTATTATCGTTGATTTCGATACAACACTTGCGATGCTTAAGTACTTTATTAATAAAGTTCATCAAGAGCATTCAACATATTCAACAGTTCCAAGACCACGAGTTGTAATTGGTGTTCCTTCCTCAATAACTGAAGTAGAAAAACAAGCAGTTATCGACGCAGCAGAAGCCGCAGGCGCAAGAGAAGCCTACGTTATAGAAGAACCTATGGCCGCAGCAATTGGAGTCGGAATTCCTGTTAATGAACCAATTGGAAATCTTGTTGTAGATATTGGAGGTGGTACCACTGATATTGCTATTATTTCGCTTGGTGACATAGTTGTTGATAAAACGATACCAATAGCAGGAGATGAAATGGACGAACAAATCGTTGATTTCCTCAAAGAACGATACGGTATTTTAATTGGAAAACGATCTGCCGAAAAAATAAAAATGACAGTTGGATCTGCTATTCCGTTAAAGAAAGAGAAGTTTGTAGCCATTCAAGGCCGAGACATAGTCAAAGGATTACCAAGGTCACTTGAAGTTGGAAGTAACGATGTAATGGAGGCAGTAGCGCCATCTTTACGTGCAATGACTGAAGCAATTAAACAAGCAATCGAGGATGCTCCGCCAGAACTTGTTTCAGATATCTATTCACAAGGAATTTTACTGACCGGCGGTGGTGGTAAATTAGAAGGACTCGATAAATATTGGGAAGAAGCGCTGCATATCAAAGTAAAGCGACCACCTGATCCATCGTATAGTGTTGTACTTGGAACACTCGAAGCACTAAACCACCTTGACGTCCTCAAAAGACTTAAAGAAGCAGAGAAAAGCCTGTTATAATCTCCAATGCCTCCAGTTGAGACTAGAGAAAAATCAGGGTTACTTATTATTACCCTTGTTGCGTCATTATTGTTACTTGCCGACTTAGTTGGCTTTTTTCAATGGTACAAAAATGCTCGGTCATATATCGGTTTTCCAATTGCGACATTAACCCATGAAATTGCTAGAAACCTTGGTTATACTATATCTTCGGTCGTAACAAACAATTCACTTAAACGACAAAATATCGATCTTAGACAAAAAGTTATCGAACTAGAACTACTATCACAAACGTACAAAACAGAACTTGAAAAGCATCCCGATTTAAACAAGCTTTCTGAGTCAATAAAAAAATCAAATTACCTCAAAACTGAGCAAGCTGAAATACTCGATATTCAAGCACAGAATTTGCCAGGTCAATTATTGCTTAATAAAGGAGAAAAGAATGGAATTACAAAAGGAATGCCCGTTGTCTTTGGGAATGCATACATTGGGTATATTTCCCAAGTGACTACTAACGATTCTCTTTGCACATCATATGTAGTACCTGGACAAGAAATGGTTGGATATATCGCGATAAAAAAAATCACCGGCATTATAAAAGTATCTCTTAGTGATATGCAACTTGGCGATTTACTGGCTACCGAACAGGTTGCGTTACACGATGTTGTCTCTGTTAAGCGAGAAAATTATCCATATTTCTTTGCACTTGGTCTAGTTAGCAAAGTTCCGTTAAACAATGGCAGCGCAGAACGTACTGCTACAATATCTAGCTCAATCCCCATTTCTGATTTAACGTATGTAACCATTGTCAAAGAATGAAATCACAATCAATTATCACACTTCTCGTGTTAAGCTTATTGTTTAGGAATTACATACCATCGCTTGATATATACATTGGTATTCTTAGTATCCTCTTACTTGCAAACCGTGAGAATATGGTCTCTATTTCATACTTGGCAACTTTAACGGCTCTCATCTTCTCCATATTTATAGATACTCCAATTGGTATATTGCCTTTAGTACTATCATTAACGTTATTCATTCTAACCAGTATCTTTAAGAAAATCTCTGATAGAGGAATACCTCCATTAGTAACAATAATTCTATTTTCCAGTTTTACAATTGCTGTCGAATATCTCGTAAAGATCATGTTATTAACGGGAAAACTCCAGATTTCTCCTGTTATACAAGCTACAGTAATTTGGACAGGTATCTTTATTCTTTCGTCGACTATTATCATTTCGTTTAGGAGAAAGATATGAAGAAGACACCAATAATAGAAGTAACCAGTATTGCAAAGAAGATTCCAGAGTCTGTAAATTCACAGCATTTAGGAATATCAGTTCTTTTCTCTGTGTTCTTACTTTCTTTCGGTTTTCTTTTGTATTCAGCCTTTACCTTGAGTGTGATTAATAAGAAAACGTATGCTGATCTTGCAGAAAATAATTCTGTTGGAAAACTTCCGGTATTTGGTGAGCGGGGCATGATAGTCGATAGAAACGGAGCAGCACTAGTACAAAATAAAAAATCCTACGATATATTTGTCGACCCCTTACAAGGTGATGAAAAAGCTCTAATTACTTTTTTCCCTGAAAAAAAAGAAGAGATAAAGAAGATTTTTGCAGATACATCAGGTGTAACAACCATGTTGTATCATGACGCAACGAAGGAACAGGTGGTTCAAATTAAAGAGAAACAACCAACAGGTGTTGAATTAAGGCATAGTTATGTCCGAAACTACACAAATAGCTTGCCTTTTGCACATTTATTAGGCTATACAGGTGTCGTCAATGCCGAAGATTTAGCCACTAATACTTCCTTTATTCGAAATCAAATCGTCGGGAAGTCCGGACTTGAGTATCAATATGATAAAGAATTACAAGGTGAACTTAGATTTGATACCTACGAAAAAGATGCCTTTGGAAATCAAATTTCATCTATGACAAAGAGTGATCCAGTACAAGGAAGCATGTTGACACTTAGTATTAATAAAAAATACCAAGAAAACATGTTTACTGTCATAAAAAAGACCGTTGATCGATTGAAAGCAAAAGGTGGTTCAGGTGTCATTCTTGATGTAAATACTGGAGAAGTACTCGCTATGGTAAGTTATCCTTCGTACGACAGCAATAAATTTGTAACAGGTATTTCGTTTGCAGATTACAATAAATTAATCGCAAGTCCACAATCACCATTACTCAATAGACCGATTGCTGCACAGGAACCGCCAGGTTCAACATTTAAAACGATTGTGGCAACTGCATCATTAGACACACACGCAATCGAACAAGACACTGTAATTCTAGCTCCAGGGCAAATAAAACTTTCGGGTGGATTTCCTTTCCAAGACTATCATCGACATTATTATGGAAACTTAACTGTACGCGATGCGCTCATGGTTTCCAGCAATATTTTCTTTTGCAGAACAATAATGCGATTAGGAATCGATAGACTTCTTCCCTATGCAACATCGTTTGGAATTGGCAAGAAAACAGGTATAGATGTTCCCGGCGAAATGCCAGGACGAATACCGTCGCCAGAAAACAAGATTTGGCTAGCGAACAATGGTGCTACCTGGTTAGATCCAATTTGGTATCCAGAAGGCGATTCATGCAACTCGGCAATCGGGCAGGGAATTGCACTTGCAACACCACTACAAATTGCAAATGTAGCAGCAACCATTGCAAACGGTGGAACAGTTTACAAACCTTTTGTAGTTCAAAAGATTACGCAAGCCAACGGTAAAGAATCCACTAAACAGCCAACAATACTTGCAAAAGATATTGCTTCAGATGAATCATTTCAAATAGTCAGAGAAGGAATGAGAATGAGCGTAAACGGCCCACGTGGCGTTGTTTCATCGCTAAAATACGTTCCAATAAAAGTTGCAGCAAAAACTGGAACTGCTGAATTCGGTGTAAAAGATAAGAATGGTTATTCAACGGCTCACGCATGGGTTATGGGATTTTACCCCTATGATACTCCAAAATATGCGTTTGCGATCCTTATTGAAGGTGGAGGAACCAGTTCTGTCGCTTCGTTTGCAATGAGAGATTTCTTAAATATGACTAAATAAGTCAGGTTATAGGCAGTTTTCAGCACAAAACCTTTGACTATTCTGTTCATTTATAGTAAACTTCCCCCATGCCACAAGTACCAAAGAAAAGACATTCACATGCACGCAGTGCACGTAGAAACCGAGTAAACAGTCGAGTAGAGCTTGAAGGAGTAACTACTTGCGCAAAATGCGGACACTTGAAAAAGAATCACGCAAAATGCGTTCACTGTAATGCGAGGTAACTACTATGGATTTGTATAATTCAGGTGATAAAAGACGAAACGCAAGAATTTTGCTAGTTCAATCGTTCTATGCAAATTCACAGATGGAGCAGGCTGACGTAGAATCATTGGTTACTAAAAAATATCCCTTAGACTTAGAAAAATACAACGCAATTAAAGCAGCAATTACTGAACATACCGCTAAGATTGATGAACTTATCCTCAAATACGCAAAAGAACGACCAATTGACGAGATAAATCCTGTTGACTACAGTATTCTCCGCGTTGTTATTGCAGAAGGAATTCTTACCGAACTTACACCTCCAAAGGTCGCAATTAATGAAGGAATCGAACTTGCAAAATTATTTGGTACCGAAACGAGTTCTAAATTTGTGAATGGCGTTTTAGGCGCAATTTATGATGAATACAAAAAGAAAGACTAGTACAAATACCGAAGCAGTAGAGAAAATTATTGGGTATACTTTTAAAAAGAAGCAAACTCTCATTACGGCACTTACCCACAGATCGTATGCGAACGAGTTACGTAAACAAGGATTTCAATACAATAATGAACGATTAGAGTTTCTTGGAGATGCCGTTTTAGAAGTAGTAGTATCGGATTTTCTTTTCCAAAATTATGAAGACTTACCAGAAGGAATTATGACATTAGTGCGAGCAGCAGTTGTGAAAACTACTTCACTAGCAGAAGAAGTTTTAGCCCTTGGTTTGGGCGATTTCTTAATCCTAGGTCACGGTGAAGAAAAAACAGGTGGACGCAGTAAAGAGTATCTTTTAGCAAACTTATACGAATCTCTTGTCGGTGCAATGTATTTAGATGGTGGTATGAAAAAAGCGAAAGCTTTTATTGAAAATACACTTTTTGAGAAGATTAAAGCGACAGTAGAAAAGAAAGATTACACAGACGCAAAGACACGATTACAGGAAATTGCGCAGCAACACTACAAAATAACGCCAACAT
>CAZCKT010000033.1:0-8716 GCA_964499355.1 uncultured Candidatus Saccharibacteria bacterium
GTGAAAAAGGGTTCAAATCCAACTCAAAAAACGGTCATGATTACGTTTGATGATGGCGGTTACGATAACTATCAAAATGCTTTTCCCATCTTAAAAAAGTACGGATTCCCTGGTGTCTTTTACATCAACTCTAAAAAGCTAGCGATATCTTCGATAAAATTGCAGGAAATGGTTAAGGCAGGGATGGCTATTGATTCGCATACGGCGTCTCATATCGATTTACGGGCAGAAAACCGTCAGGATGTGCTAAATAGTGAAATTATTGGTTCAAAGTCAGCGATTGAACATTTAACAAAAAAAACTGTTGTGTCTGTCTCGTATCCAGGATGTACATTCGACGATCAAGTTGTAAAAACAGCTGTTGCAGCTGGATATAAATTTGGAGTAACTTGCGGGAAATCCATTGACCATAATCCACGAAATATGTTTTCTATTTCGCGAATGCATGTCTATAACGATTTTAATCACTTCAAGAAACTTTTGTCTGGATACTGGGGGCAACCGTAGGGAGCTTTAATATTTGCTACAGAATATCGATTTTAATTGTTCTCGTATCCATCTTTACCGTTAATGTTTTTTGTCCAAAACTATCAAGGATGGCTCTTCCGATTGGAGAGTCTACTGAAACTTTACCAGTTAACGGATCTGCCTCTTCGCTTTCCACTAAGGTTATTTTTTGTGGTGTAGCACCATTTAAGCTTATGGTTACTTCGCTTCCAACTGAAAATCTCGCTCTAGATTTTGGAAGTTTTTTTGCTGCCTTTGCTCTTGCTAAGTGAAATCGTAGGATGTTTCTGCGCTGTTGTACTTCTGATAGTTCGGTGTTTGCGGTTATCCACGGGTTGTTTTCTGGTAAATCGCCATCTTCGTATGCATCAGCTAGTCGTTTTCGTAAAGATGGGAGTATTTGATTCTCGATTGCGTCTAACTCTGATTGAATTTCTTTTATTTTTTCTTCAGATAGAAATAGAGGTGGTACTTCTGTTTTCATTGTATTGTTGTGATGTTTCTGGATGAGATCCTTGGTAACTACGGTTCCAAGTGACTCTTTTTTTATTGGTTGCGGGACTTGGACTCGAACCAAGAACCTTCAGGTTATGGGCCTGACGAGCTGCCTTTGCTCCATCCCGCGATAGTATGTGAATTATATCAGAGGGCTATTGGTTTATCAAGCCAAACATGTGATAATGAGGTATGAAACTGCATGTTTACTTGCGAAATTTAGGAATTGCTTCTCGACGTAAAGCCGAGGAACTGATTGCGGAAGATCGGGTTGAAGTTGACGGGAAGCCTGCGCATATTGGGCAAATTGTTCAGGGAAATGAACAAATAACGGTTGATGGCCAAATACACAAAGCGGTCCCTCTTCAGTTCGACAAGTTTAGCTATGTGCTGGTTAATAAGCCTGTGGATTACACGTCAACTACGGTGGATTTTTTTACAAATGAAAAGTCTGTCTTGGAAGTACTTCCTTATGAATTACGAAAGAGAACGCAGTGGCAAATTGTCGGTCGATTAGATAAAAACTCTGAAGGCTTATTGCTTTTAACCGATAATGGAGACGTTAGCTACGTGTTAACTCATCCAAAGTTCCAAGTTGAAAAGGAATATGAAGTCGTAGTTGCGCATGATATTTCAGAAAGTGATCGTCAGAAATTGTTACATGGAATTACCTCTAATCTGGGGGAAACATACAAGTTTAAGTCAATTGTGAGTAAGGGAAACCAAGTCTACGCCTGTGTTCTAACTGAAGGAAAGAAGCGGGAAATTCGAGAAGCATTAACACTATTAGAGAACCATGTCAGGAAGTTAACACGTACTAGACTTGGAATTTTGTCATTAGGTGCGATTAAAGTCGGTGAAAATAGGGAATTATCCGAATCTGAAGTTTCTCAATTACTTGATTTCGTCAAGCGGACTCGCGATTCCGTATCGAAGTAAAGTGATCCATTGTTCGATTGGTGACTCAGAGCTGACTTTGGAAGTATTGTTGTAGTTTTCTGAAGGTTGTTCGGTAAAAACCAGTAATTTCTCACCTTTTCTGTAAAAGTTTAAACTCTCACGTAACTGTTTTTCAACGAAAAATGGGCTGTCTATGTAGTCTAGTTCGTTTTTCTTTTTTATCACCTCTAGATATTGCTTTTCTGTTTGGCGCTTTCTTTCTTGGTAAATTGAGCCGACACTATATGACTCACTTATCGATTTTATGGCGTTAAACGACAGAATTATACAAGCGGTGATGAATATAATTGTCGGAATTGCCTTGTTCACTCCCCAGTATAGCAAGGTTGGTTGTCCATTGAAAAGAGTAAGCGGTCTTGGTATAATTAATATAAGACTGATATATAGAGCACCGTAGTCAACATTTACCAGGCTATGGGCACTGCCAAACCCGTCAGTATAGATTAAATATAAGGTGAATTAGCATGGCTCTTGTGGGAGAATTGATTCTGAAGTTTATCGAGTATCTAAAAGAAAAGGGCAAGTCTAACTCAACACTTATTGCATATAAGAAGGATATAGAACAAGTTCAAGAATTTTTAGCTGGACGAGGAATCACAACAAGCGAATTAGTAACCACAGAAGACCTGAAAGCCTTTTTGTATTATGTTCAAGTCGAAAAAGGATTCAACTTAAAAACTGTTTCTCGTAAAATTAATAGTATTCGAACATTTTTTAAGTACTTAAGAGAGCAGGGAATTGTAACCTCGGATAGAGATCCATCACTTAAGCTTTCACACCCTAAGATTGAATCGAAATTACCACGAACGTTAAACAAGATCGAATATCGAGCCTTGCGAGATGCAAGCCGTGTTGATGTTCGTTTGTATACGATGGTTGAATTGCTTTTGCAAACTGGACTAAGAATTGGTGAATTACAACGATTAAGTACAGATGATATTCGAGTAACCCCATTAGGACACCGATATTTGCACATTCAAACATTTGGTTCGCACGCAATGAGAAATGTCCCGTTGAATGAAACCGCGTATCAATCAATCCAGGATTATTTGAGAATGCGACCTGCTACCGCATCAGGTGTTAAAAGCATCTTTATTACTAAGAGTGGCAATGCAATTCCAATTAGGAATATGAGATCCGCAATCAAGCGCGCATTTAGTAGAGCTGGAATCAAAAACGCAACAGTAAATGATATTCGAAACACATTTATCGCACACCACCTTGCTAATGGAGTAAATGTACTTACCGTTGCTAAGATCGTTGGCCACAAGAGAATTTCTACAACTGAGAAATATATGGATGTTGTGAAAGCAACTGAAGGCGACAAGGATAGTTTGAAAGAACTGTAATAGGAGTTTTCGTTGGAGCAGATACAAAGTTAATGATATAATTCCACATATCAATGGTGGCGTAGCTCAGCTGGTTAGAGCATGGCATTCATAACGCCAAGGTCGGCAGTCCGATCCTGCCCGCCACCATTCTTTTCATGCTATAGAAATCACGTTATACTGGATTGATAAATTTGCATTCAATCCTATGGACGAAGTTTTAGCGAATAGCACACAAATAGTACCGGAATCTCCAACCAGTCAGCCTGAAATAACAACGAATCAAGTACCTGCAGATCAGTTCCCTAAAACGGAAGTTTTGCCCGCTCCAGTTATAGAACCTCCCGTCTCGGCACCAGTATCCTCGCCAGTCCTTCCACCTTTGCCAATTGTCATTGAAACACCGAAATCTGAAGCATCCGTAGAGCCACCTGTTAAGGAAAAGAAGAGGTTTTCTTTCGGTATGCTTGTACTTGGCATTTTTGCTTTTAGTGCAATTGGTTTGGCTATCGCATATTACATTATCGTTGTTATGGCACCTGAAAATAAGGTAGCACAAGTAACTCCAACACCATCAGCAACAGCAGTGGTAACGCCAACCCCAACTGTTGAACCCGAAAAAGCAATCTATGTGGATTATTTGCTCGCACGTGATTCCGAGATGAAAAATGATCCAGGTGTTATAAAATCAGAACGAATTCCATTAGATGGAAGTAAAATAGAGTTATTTACTGAGCCAGCGATTCCAACTAGTCGGGTTTTAAAGTTGGCGATGTATAGCAATTTAAACGCAAATAACTTTGCGGTTAATGTCGAGTCTGTAATTTCCCCTAATGGCCGTTATATAGTTAGGCTTGAGAAGAATCAACAGATAAAAATCGTAGATACGTATTCAAGTAATAGATCTATGGATGAATTTTCATCTAACACCATCGCAACTGCACAATTAGGCGAAAAACTTATGGTCGTATATGCGGCTGATGATGTATTTTTGTACACAGTAGAAAAGGACAAAAAAGTAACATTAAAGATTGCTGGATATACCGGAGATGAAAAAAATTCTCAGGAAACTTCATTTGGTACCCAAGGGACAGTCTTGGTAAAAGGCGCCGGTGAAAGATACGTTCTTTTGGAAGATTCCCCACTTAATAATACATTTCCACCAGGTGGAGTCTATTCGATTGATTTACAAGAATTTAAGCTTACGAAAATTCAATTGCCTGATCTTGAATTTATTGGCAGTTCTGTTGTAGATAAACCAAATAATCAATTGTCGTATTTCTATTTAAATGTAAAATCCAAGCAAGCTTTACTTAAAACCATTTCGTTAAAAGATGGGACACTGGTAAAGCAAGTTTCAATAAATGGATACGATTTTTCAAGAAGATTCGCATGGGGATTAGTCAGAAGTCCTCAGGGGATTTATTTATTAGATGATGTCTCCGAGTCTAAACAGCTGTATTATTTTCTTGCAAACGGCTCTGAAACTTTTGTTAAGATTACTGTCCCAGACGGGTATCTAATTTCAGGTGGTAATGAGTTTGCTTGTCTTGTAGACGGATCAATTTGTGCGCAACTTAGAGTTACAGGAAAAAAGAGTGTTGTGAATGTTGTTTATTTTGATGGTGCTTCAACGATAAAATACAAATCATTGCCAAATATTGTGGACAATTCAAAAGAAGAGTATTTAACAGTCTTACACATAGACTAGTGTTAGCAATCTCTAGGTCTGTCTGCTACAATTAAAAGGTAGTGGGTTGTATAAGACGTTAATCACACATATACTGCTTCATTATTAGTATAAATCAATACAGGAAAAACCAATGGCAAAAGAACCAAAAGAACAGGACCGAGCAGTGATTGTAGAGGGTGAAATTACCCCAGAAACAGTTCGAAAAATAATTGCTGGAATTGCAGTCGTTGTTGTTTTATTTATTGGCTTCCAATTCTATTCAGTATGGCAAATGGGTGCAGAGATTTCTATGGGTGAAGCAGTAAAACTCATTCAAGAAAAGAAAGTAGAGAAAGTCGTTGAACAGGGTAATCTCATCTTAATCGAACAAAAAGATAAAACAAGACAATTTACCCAAGTAGGAGCTAAAACCGATTTTCCAAAATTGCTTCAAGATGCTGGGGTAAATATTGCCGAAGTTAATTATCGACCAAGTAACTCGAATATCTCAGATCAGTTAATCAACTTTGCAGGTCTGGCGTTAATGGGTGTTCTTGCCTATGGTGTTTGGAGTTTTGTGAGAGCAATCCAGCGACAAAACGCAACAGGTGGCGGTCTATCTTCATTCGGAAAAAGTGGTGCAAATGTGATTATTGGTAAAAGACCAAACGTAAACTTTTCAGAAGTTGCTGGTGCAACCGAAGCCAAAGAAGAGATAAAAGAAATCGTTGATTTCTTGAAGAATCCAAAACAATTTTTTGAAATGGGAGCAAGAATTCCACGAGGAGTTCTGTTAGTAGGTGAACCAGGAACAGGTAAAACATTGTTGGCACGTGCAGTTGCAGGTGAAGCTAAAGTACCATTCTTCCATACATCAGGTCCTGAATTCGAAGAAATGCTTGTTGGTGCAGGTGCGGCCAGAGTACGAGATTTGTTTAAACGAGCAAAAAGTCTTTCTCCAAGTATTATATTCATCGACGAGATCGACGCAGTAGCACGAAGACGAGGAATGGATTACAAGTCATCTCATTCAGAGCAAACACTCAACCAAATTCTTGTTGAGATGGATGGATTTGAGAAACGCGAAGCGGTTATTGTTATCGCAGCAACAAACCGACCGGATGTATTGGATCCTGCTATTTTGCGTCCAGGAAGATTTGATCGTACTGTTCGTTTATCACTTCCTGATGTCACAGAAAGAGCTGAAATTCTTGGTGTTCATGCAAAGAATAAGAAGTTTGGCCCAGATGTAGATTTACAAAAAATTGCACAATTTACCGTTGGCTTTTCTGGAGCAGATCTTGAAAATGTATTGAACGAAGCAGCAATATTAGCTGTAAGGAATAAGCGAAAGGAGATTCTTCAAGAAGATATCCACGAAGCGTCTTTGAAAGTTTCAATGGGTCCACGACGAGGAAGCTTGATGATGTCGGAAGAAGAACTTCGCTCAACCGCCTATCACGAAGCTGGTCACGCAATTGTAGGAACTTACTTGGCAGAAGCTGAAAATGTGAAATCAATTACCGTTGTCCCACGTGGAATTTCACTTGGAATGACTGTCCATGATCACGAAGATCGACATAGTCAATCAAAGCAATACTTGTTGGATATGATGGCAGTTCTAGCCGCAGGTCGAGCAGCGGAAGAGATTATTTATGGCAAAGAATTCGTAACAACTGGTGCCTCAAATGATATTGAACGTGCTTCAAAAATTGCAAACAATATGGTTAAGAGTATCGGTATGAGCGATAAAATTGGATTTGTTCAATTCGATAAGGATGAAGACTTTGATGTGTTTTCTAGCAAGATTAAATACAGTGAGAAGACTTCCGAATCTATGGATATTGAAATTTCTAAACTCCTTAATGCACAATACGACGTCGCAATGGCACTGCTTAAGCGAGAACGAAAGCTTTTGGATGTCCTTGCGGTAGAATTACTGAAGCAAGAAACACTAACCGGAGAAACATTGTTGAAACTAGTTGAAGAACACGGTTCACGAAAACCTCCTCAGAAAGATAAAAAGAAATTACTCAGTGTTACAGATTGGATTAAGTCGCGTAAGACGGAAGCCTAATGAATAGTTTGCTGTCTTTTGTACAGCAACTTGTTGAGCCTGTTCTTGTTATTTGGCCAGTTTGGGTTTTGCTTTTATTGGCGGCGGTAATTTTGTTTACACTTGGAATAAAGGCTATCGGTAAATATCTACTTGTACTTGGTGTGATTGTAATTGCTGCGTTACTGGGGCTTCGCGGTTTACTGATTTGGTTAGTCCCAGTTCAGGATAGGGTCGTGACTAAAGAAGTTTCTGAGATTACTCGGAACATACCTTTTTATGCTGAATTTTCAGATGGAGAATACACGATAGATTCAACTGAGGAGTCAGCGTTCAAATTCGAAAGTCGTGAAAGTCTTCAGTTGCATATGTTTAATGAAGCAGAAGTGCCACTCCCTGGTCCGTTAGAAGAATACATACCAGATGATATACAAAAGGCGTTAGTACTTAGGCCAAACGGCACTGTTTCTTTAATGACTAAGCATTATGGAAGGGGCAAACTTTTGATACCAAAATTGTTTGAACCATCTCAATATTATCGTTTTACAAATTCAAATGCTAAAGTTGATTTTTTCGAGTCAAAAAGTCGGGCAGCGGTTATTACACTTATTTATTCGACAATTGATGCAACTCTACCAAATACGGAACAAGAATATACGTTCACTTTAATGGGAGCAAACAACAATAGTGGGAGGGTAATCCTTCCAGTTGGTCCAAGTTATGTCATAAACGACAAATATCACGCAATAAAAGATCTCCCAGTTGAATCAACGATCCGTAATGCAAATACGCTAGATATTCCAGGTACTACAAAAGGGAAAGTGCTAATCAATATTCGACTTCAGATTCCAGGTAGTCTTGAACTTTTGTACGGTAATCAGCATAATAGGTAATGCCCGATTTTAGAGAAAAGATTCAATCATCAGATTTTGTGAAAATAGTTTGTGTCGGTGATATGCAAACATCACAACCTTATACGAAACCTGGATGGACGGACTGGTTACAACGAGCATTTCTAGATTCAGGTAGTGTTCAAACGTCTTGGCGTCGAAAAGTCATCAATGCCGGTATTGATCGAGCAACTCCAAAGCATGTGACAACGTATTATTCCGAATATATTGGTCAATACCGACCAGATGTCGTTTTGCTTTCATTCGGTGTCTCACCTCTTTTCCCGATGTTTGATGAAAAAGTATTTTCAGCTGAACTAGATCAACTGTTAAGTACGCTAGAAAAGAATAAGATTCCTGTTGTTCTTTGGACACCGTATCCGTTGCTGTTAGGCGAAAAAAGAGCTGATACTTTATTATTGTGTGCTCAATATAAACAGAAAGCAGTTGCACGAGGGCTACAACTCGTAGACCTATATCATGAGTTCGATGACGTCGAGTTAGCTCGAGTTTTTACGAACAAAGTAGTTTACGGAAATGAACTGTATAGTATGGAAGTTGGTGATAGTGACATAGCTTCATTGAATAATATCGGAAACTACATTGTTGCTAAGAAAATCGCGAAAGAAGTTTTTAATCTTTCGTTGCCAGAAAAATCGGTAGGAACATTTGAAGTACCGGTTTTAGATACTGTAAAACGCTGGGGATAGAAATCTAAACAGTCCTGTAGTAAAATACACTCAATGGCAAATATAGATCTATTGTTTAAAGAAATCCCGATCGCTCCGCGTGTTTTGACCGAAAATAC
>CAZCKT010000034.1:0-8707 GCA_964499355.1 uncultured Candidatus Saccharibacteria bacterium
GTGGGACGATGAAGAAACGGTTGACTCGATCACCAATGAGCTCATTGAGAAATATCGAATAGTAGCCTAAAATACGAAATGATTTACAAACGTAATATCGTTGTCAATTACATTTCTCGTGCTTGTTCCAATTTAATTTTCACGACTCCGATTTGGATTGCATATTATCAAGGATTTCTTTCTGCAGGTGATTTATCACTTATTATCACTATTCAATATATTCTTACCATTATTCTTGAAATTCCAAGTGGTGCTATCGCTGATATATTGGGACGAAAGAATACAGTTTCCTTGGGATATCTTTCTGGAGCAACTGGAGTACTTTTACTTCCGTTCTCCTCAACATTTTTACATTTCTTGTTAATTAGAATTGCGTTTTCGATAATGGACTCATTTATTTCTGGCGCTGAAGAGGCGTTGGTTTATGATTCGATGAAGCAAGATGGCGTAATAGATCAATACAAAGCAATGTATAGTAAAGCAATCGTTTTCATTCAAGGTGCATTAGTTTTTGGCTCATTTTTCGGCGGAATTCTATATGCATTACAACAATCATTGCCATTTGTTCTATATGGAATTGCGCTGTTAGTTTCCTTTATTGCAACTCGTTTTTACATCGAACCTGCTATTGATTCAGAGAAATTCTCATGGAGTGGGTATAAGACCCATTTTATTGCTGGTTTAAAGGAATCATTTAAAAATCCTACGGTAGCAGCTTTTTCGTTATATTTTGTCGTTGTCGGTGGAATAACGTGGGCGAGTCAATCGTTTTTTAATACATCGCTGTTGACCGAATTAGTTTCTAGTGGCGTTCATCGTGGTTGGATTCAAAGCGGAATTCGTTTAATTAACTTGTTGTTGATTTCATTCGTCTTTTCAAGGAAAAACCTACTTTCGACACAGCAGAAATTGCTTTTCTTTCCTATTGCTATGATTACAGCATACTTACCTGCGATATTTGTTCAAGGATATTACGGAGTTCCGTTTATTGAGTTGGCTACGTTATCGTCGACAGTTAGGTTTATTTATATGTCAGAGATAACTAATTCATTTTACGATTCGAAGTATAGAGCCACTGCAATCTCGACAATTAGTATGTTGGTGAGCGTCATTGCCGTTGTCTTGTTTGGTATTTCAAGTGTCGTTATTTCATATTGGGGAATAAAAGTTATGTATTCTTTGCTTGGAGTAATATCACTTCTTGTCGTTTTTCCGCTGTATTTGAAGACAAAGGTTCAAGTTAAATAGACTTTTTGACTCTTGCCTCATTCGCGAGTATGATTGTTGTTAATTCACCCGGTAAAAGTAAATGACTAAATATATATTCATTTCTGGTGGTGTAATTTCAGGAATCGGTAAAGGAGTTAGCGCGGCATCAATTGGTTTTATATTGAAGTCGTATGGCTACAAAATTACCATGATTAAGGCTGATCCATATTTGAACGTCGATGCTGGTACGATGAACCCACTTGAGCATGGAGAAACGTTTGTGCTTGAAGATGGTTTCGAAACAGATATGGATAGCGGTACGTATGAAAGATATACCGGTGAACATTTTACCCGTGAAAATTCAATGACATTAGGCGCGGTTTTAGAACGAGTAATTAAGAATGAACGATCACTTGCGTATGATGGTAAATGGGTGAGCATGGACTTTCATGTCCCTCAAACAATCATAGACTGGGTAAATGACGTTGCAAAAAATACTAAAGCAGAAATTGTGATTGTAGAAATCGGTGGTACTGTAGGTGAAATTGGAAATCAAATATTTCTTGAAGCGAATCGAATTATGAAAGTGAAGAATCCAAATGACGTCATGCATATTCACGTTTCTTACCTGCCAGTTCCAGATAGTTTGGGGGAAATGAAAAGTAAACCAGTTCAAATCTCGACAAAGTTGTTGAATATGAGCGGAGTGAATCCAGATATGATAATTGCGCGTTCAGAGCAGGAAATGGACGAAATTCGTATCGAAAAATTAAGTCAGTATTGCACAGTGGAAAAGCGTGCCGTAATTCCAGCGCCGAATGTATCGAATATTTATCAAATCCCATTGAACTTTGAAAGTCGAGACTTAGGGAAATTTATTTGCGAAAAGCTCGGTTTAGAAAAAAGAGATACACCAATGTTGGCTCAGTGGACTGAAAAATATAAGAATATTGCACTACTTCCTGATGCTGGAAAGAAAATTAAAATTGGTATTGTTGGGAAGTATTATAAGAGCGGTAAATATTATCTAAAAGATTCATACGTTTCCGTTTTAGAAGCAATTAACCATGCCGCATGGGAGCAAAGCATTAAACCAGAAATTCAATGGATAATAGCCGATGAACTTGAAGTTACACCAGAAAAATTAAAAGAGTTAGACTCATTTGATGGGATAATTGTCCCACAAGGGTGGGGCACTCGTGGTGCTGAGGGGAAGATTAAAGCAATTCAAGTTGCTCGTGAAAACAAAATTCCTTACTTAGGGTTGTGCTATGGAATGCAGATGGCATCGATTGAATATGCGAGAAATGTTGTAGGTATTCAAGATGCAAATTCCGAAGAGGTAAATCCAGAATCAACTGAGCAAGTTATACATTTAATGGAGGCACAACGCGAAAACATAGCCAAGAAAAGCTTTGGCGGAACAATAAGACTTGGTGCCTATCCTTGTGTGGTCAAACCGGGCACAATTCTTGACGAAATGTATACTAAGTATGGAAATGGGTTATATCCAAAACCAAAGACCGATACCGGGAGATTTATCATTGCAGAGCGACATCGACATCGATTCGAGTTTAATAACATTTATCGTGAAAAGTTAGAAACTGCTGGATTTGTTATTTCTGGAGTGAGTCCAGACAATTCTTTGGTCGAAGCGATAGAACTTCCACGAAGCGTTCATCCATATTTCGTCGGAACACAATATCATCCAGAGCTAAAAACACAATTTTTGCATCCTCATCCATTATTTAGAGGATTTGTTGAGGCGTGTTTACAACGAAAAAATGAACGTCCGCACGAATAAAACGGTGTAATTTCGGTAAATAAGTGTTAAGATAGTACAACACATAGTTTACGGAGATTTCCACACATGAGAGATGCAACGCTACTTTTAGTATTTCGCGGATCGGGATCGACTCGAGAATTGTTACTCGCAAAAAAGAAGCGTGGGTTTGGCATGGATAAATGGAATGGACCTGGGGGAAAAATAGAATCTGCCCTAGGAGAATCGGCTGAAGATGGTGTTATTCGAGAAGCTAAAGAAGAAGTTGGAATTATAGTGCAATCAGTTGATAAAGTTGGAACGCTCGATTTTATTTTCCCGCATGCAATGGATAAAAACTTTCATTGCTTTTTATTTACGTCAACTGATTTCCTTGGCGAAGCGACCGAATCCGAAGAAATGGCTCCTAAATGGTTTAAAGTTTCAGAAATCCCATATAAATCAATGTGGGATGATGACAAATTTTGGTTACCTCTTGTTTTGCAAGGCAAAAAAATTACTGGCTCTGTAACATTTGATGAATATGGGCTGGTAACTGGTCACACAATACGTGTTGTTGCATAGTTATCAAATTTGCATTTCTGCAGTATAATTAGTAACTTCCCCTTTATATTATTAGTATTTACTTTTCATGGCTAAACCAAATGTTAGAGCACTAGAATTATTCAAAAGCACGGATATTACAAATGAACCCTCCGCTCTCGCTGTTTATAATGATTTTGATGAAAACATCGAATTCAATGCTAGAGTAAAAAACGATGTGAATTATTTCTTTCGTATTCAGTTTCCTGACGATATGATGGAAAGAATTGATTCGCCAAGACGTTTATTTATATCCTCGAACGGAATTTCAGAACGCAGGATTCAGACAAATGCTTCGTGGCATGCACACGGCGTTAGTATGCAATTGGAACAAGACTATATGAACTTGAATGATTGTTCAATTAATTTTAACGCATCTCGTGAATTGGATGATAACGGGACGGTGATCTCAATAAAAAGTAAAAGTGAGAAATCACGGAGGACCATTCGACATGATGGTACTCAAATTATGACCAAGTTCTCAATTGATTTTGCCGGAAGAAATGCGATAGAGCAAATTCCTGGAATAGATATAATAGGCTGGCCTTTTAATCCTACAATTATAATTAGAGGTTCAATTAGTGTAGTAGAGCAGAAACTAAACGATATATTTCCTAATATAAGTCTTGCAGCAATCGTAGGTAAAGAAGCAAATATCGAAATTTTTGCTCGAATGATTTTCGATAAACTTTACGAAGAAAACTAACTTTTTCATTTCATAAGTATGATAAATCTAGAAACAAAACAAGGGTTACTCGCTGTTGAATATCAATTTAACGATGGCGGTCAACTATTTAAATCAGAGAAACGGGAGATACAAGAACGACTTGCGAGTAGATTCTATAACCTACTAGATTTCACTGTAGGACCAAAAGTTATGACAGCAATCGGTTTACCAAAAAGAGTTGAGGTTACAGTAGCGAGTACAGAAGAAAAATGGTACAACGCATTTGCAACATGGAAAGCTGGTGGTGAACGTACCGTAACATTCGTATCTCGTGAAGCACCTGGTGAAATAAGAAATAGTGTTGTTATTGCGAGAAAGCATCCATATGTAAAGAATTGTACGGTATCGTTTATTTCGGAAAGTGATTTTGACGCCGAACTGTTAGGCGCAAAATATGAAGTATGGTTTGATAAAGAGCACACACTCGGGATAGTAATCAATCGCGGTGCTTCAGAACCTGAGGGCGAAAATGTCATGAGAATGCCAAGTGGCGTTTTTTTTGTAGGGAATCAAACCAAACTTGAAGATGCGTTTGGCAATGCTTTTCCTTTGTTGAATTTTTCGTATCTAAAAAATGAAAGAATCAACAACAGTTTGACACAGAAAATTAAGGATTTATTATTTGCTGATTTGCTTCGACATCAAGAAGCCATGAAAGACAGGGACGCGAAAAGAAAATAAATTAAGCGTATAATAAAGTATGGATCTACCACAGATTCTAGACTTTATAAATAACTCCATTTCTCTTGTCCTTTTGATAGCAACTGGAGTTGTCGGTATTTTCATCTTTTTTTCTGACCCTTTGCGACGGTGGCGCTTCTTCGGTTACTTGCCGACAGCTATTATTGGGTTAGTTGATCCTATTCGAAAGAAGATTCTTGTCGTTCAGTTTGATACACAGTATTACGGACATCGAATCCCTCCAATGTTGCCGCAAGGTGGTATCTATTCTAATCACATTGGCGAAACTATTCGCGAGGTTTGTGAAAAAGAACTTGGGTTGTCTTCAAATTTCTTTGATATAAAACACATACGTGAACTGGGCGAACTAAATATCCAAAAGCACAAAGAAAGAATTCAAAAATATCAGTATGGAATTCTCGGTATTTCGCCACTTATTCTTGGGAAAGGGTATATTGGTTGTTTGTGTATCTGTGATTCTAAAGAAGTAATGAAACATGTTCGAAAAGGTGTTGGTGTTGAAAAAGTATATTTTGTTGATTTGGTCGATTTCAAAAAAGAGCAGAAATTGCAAGACGATACATTTGATGGAAAGAGAATTTTATACAATAAGCACATTGTGTTTGTCGAGAACTATCTGAAAGGAATCAACTAAATTCGTGTCATGTTGATGTCAAGAAAGTTTAAAGAAAGTAAGTATACTAACGAATGACTAACACTCATACAAGCAGTATATTCCAGGCAGAAAAAGTTCATTTTTGGCAAGAACCAGGTGAAGCGATTTCTGTAGAAACAAAAAAATCAACCGCTGAACGAATAGCATTAGAATTGAATGGTTTTCTCGCAAGCGTTCTGCGGAAAAGAGAACTACATGTTATCACCCCTACAGTAAGACTCGAGGGCGAGATAACAACAGGGCATCATAATGTTAATGCGGATTGGTGGCCAAAACATGATATTCAAGTCGTTGTTTCGCATCAAAAGCGTTCGAATGAAGAACCTGACTCTTTATACGTCGCTGTTGAGCGGTCAATTGATTCGGGTGGTGCCCTGCCTAACTCCGTTAGGTATTATAGATTTAATGACGAAAGTCGAATAGCTGAGCAAAACAAATATCCAGATGAAGGAACGATACATATCTCACTTCATGCTCTAGGTGGATTCTGCCCTGGGTTGACGTTAATTTCAGCAAGACGTGAGGTGATTTTTGAACCAATGAATATTGTTGACCCTAAGTTTATAAAACCCGTTTTACAGCTTGCATTTCCATTTATAGATTTTGACAAACTTGCCCCAAATGGTGTTGTTGATACAGCATGCTTCGATCATGTTTTTGCAATGTATCGCAAATTGATATTTTTTGGAACAAATTTACGTCAAGTGCAGAAAACTGATAGGGAATAAATAATGGTTGCTGTTATCGAATATCCGAGGTAAAATTCAGTAATACCCCAATTAACTTTATGTCGTTTCGTGTGACTAGAGATCAACAGAAATTTAAAGGAGTTAGAAAGGAAATTCAATTTGAACCAGCTACTGTCGGTGGGTATGTTCCCTTACCAACTGAGCAAGATGGAATTAGAGATGAAATGGTTGCTACGTTAAACAGACTTGTAGCAAATTATCTTACTGAAGATGAAGCAGCCCAAATAGTACACGCTAATGGTAAGGTCATCATGACGAACGATGACGACACTATTTATAGAGGCAGAATTGTTTGTTTCCCTACTGGAAATGGGACAAGACACGTGTTCGTTCAATATAACAATGCTAAAACTTTCAACGTGCCAAAAGCAGAGATTAGATTTTCGAAAGAACCGCAAATGCTCAATGTTGAACGTTTCCCAAGAGTAAATTATGTGATTAAACAGAGTATTCTTGATGTCGTGACTGAAAGAGTAGAAATTCTGGGACATGCAGAAGACAATAATAGGTCAAGAATCGTGTTTAAACGTTTATCTGACAATACAATCGTCATGAGTTTCGAAGGAAATTCCCCAGATGAGGCAGAGCGACGAATGCGCAAACTGTATGGAGAAAACCTAAAGATTGATACACTTCAGCACAATCAATTTGATATGCAAAAATTATTTGAAGAATTAAGGCACACGGCGATCTTTGGAAGTGAACCGCAGCCGCTGTAAGTTTTGACATTGTCAGGTGAGTTCGCTATAATTAACTCGTTCTTTGGGGTTGTAGCTCAACTTGGTTAGAGCACCCGCCTGTCACGCGGGTGGTTGCGGGTTCGAATCCCGTCAACCCCGCATTTTTGTAACGGTTGCTTCAAGTCCCGTCAGTCCTATCTGGAAGCGTCCAAATTTCCCTTGCATTTAGATACCCCATTTCAGAAAAATAATTCCTCGGTTCGAAGTTTCGGAACCAACCAATCCAACTAAGTCCCAATGAGCTGATTGTTTAATAGTGATAGAATTCATTAATGAACAAGTTTAAAGAAGCAGCCATCAAGATTCTTAAAGAATCATCTGAACCGCTATCTACAAATGAAATTACTAGAAAGTCTATTGAATCAGGCATCCTTGAAACATCTGCAAAATCTCCCGAGAAGTCTATGGCAGCTGTAATTACTGTTGACATCAAGCTCAATGGTAATGGAGCGACTTTCATTAAAGTTGATAAAGGATTGTATTCGCTTAATAAACACAAAAGTAATGTCGATAAAGCCAAGAAAGAGTTAGCAAAGATTAGTAAACAAGAAAAGCTAGAGAGTGGATATACTGGACGTGGTGGTGAGTATCTGGTTTGTTCTGAGCTCCTTTTCAGGGGATTTAACGCCAGTATTATGACTGTAGATGACGGTCTAGATATCGTTGCTACTAAAGACCATATCATGTTTGGGATCCAAGTGAAAACTTCAAATGTTAACCTTGCTAAATCTTACATATTCGATATTCGTAAAGCCTCATTTGCAAAACATAATACCGGCAATATCTTCTATGTTTTGGTGCTAAAAGATGAAACACATAGTGACTTTGTTGTCTTGCCTACATACGAGATTGAGCGGTTAATAGCTCAGAATAGTATTTCTAGTATAAACAACCATACAAAGTATCGAATTGTACTCAGACTTAAGAATGGGTCTGTTTACATTACAAATGAAGAAAGACCACTTGATCATTTTCTTAATAATTGGTCATTAATACGGTAGTACTTGTTCTCTTATATTGGATATTCGCAGGGTACGTTCTTTCAGAAGGAATAATGTCTTTACCCCAGTCAGTACATTTTGCCGTTCTTCTGGCGTTCCGTATTGAAGTATGTGCAAGAAGTAATCTTTAATCATTTCCGACTCTTCTTGACCAATCACTTTTAGTGTTTTCGATTTCCTTTGGTGTGGTGTAGTTTCAATAACCTCATTGCCTTTTCTTTGCATAATCTGTTTAAGGTGATTGAGTCTCTTTATCTCATCTTGGAATAAGTTCCAAATGTATTCTTTATCAAGCTTAATTTGTGGCAAAAGCTCAATCAATTGCTGGATGAGTATTTCTTCTGTAATGTATGGCTCAGAGCAGTCATAATCCTTAATTCGATTGCAGTGGTAGTAGATGTGGGGATGAACTTCACCTGATTTTGTAACCCGATACTTCATTTCTGCGGTGATACTACTTCCACAACTCCCGCATTTACAAATCTTCTTGAAAGGGTAGAGCTGTTTTTTCCATTGCTTAACCGTTGTTTGTAGTCGAATTTGTACTTTGTCGAAATTC
>CAZCKT010000035.1:0-8702 GCA_964499355.1 uncultured Candidatus Saccharibacteria bacterium
CACGTGATCTACGAATCAATTCCGTTGATAATGCTCTGCATGGTTTACCACTTAGTCCTCCTCGAAACTCTTTTGGTGCTTCTTCTCTATAATCTAAGTCTTCGTAATGCTTATTTAAGTTTCCTATAATGATTCCCTGGATTTTATACGATATGCAAACGTCAATGAGTTCGCGAATTTCTTCCCATGGTGGATTAATTGGTAGTTTAACGTAGATTGGCTTTTCGTTTCTAATTGCGGTGACACCTTTAAGTAAAGCGGCTAAACGATTTTTTTCTGCAAATGATTCCCCACCAAATGCATTCGGACAAGAAATATTAATTGTGTAGTAATCTCCAATATTTGAGGCTAATAACTTTTTGTATGAGCCTACATAGTCAGCAATTCCGGCTTCATCAGTTCCTGTCAGTTTATCATTAGTTCTTGCAATACTAATTCCTACAACAAAATTGTTATTGATATTTGTTGATTTCGATTTTAATCGTTCAATAATACGATCAACTCCATCGTTTCGAAGTCCTTTCCAAACAATGAGGCTTTTTGACTTAAGAGCCCTTCCTAATCTTGGTTTTTCATTCCCTTCGCACGGTCTAAACGTTACAGATCCAACTTCTTCTCCGCCGAAACCTAGTTCAGGAAGTATTGTTGGTAGCTTTCCATTGTAGTCAAAACCTGCAGATAAAATGATCGGAGTTTTGTATGTAATGCCATCAATTGTTTTTGAAATGTCAGGTCCGTGATATCCATAGATTGCGTTAACAATGGCTCTGGTTAATTTGAATTTTCCGAGAAATTCTCCAAAACTAGTGAATAAATCGTGGTCCGTTTCTGGATCAAATAAAAACAGAAATCGTTTTAGTATATTTTTGTAGAGAAAAGTAAATATTTTTTTCATAGTTTTCTATTATACTTGTTTCTGCAAAGGTACCCATATAGGTTTAAGTTCCTCATTGGAGCAACAAGATTTGCTTCTTAACATATATATCCAAGGAGAAGGAGACGCTTCGCGGTCGAACAGTAAATAGCACTGGATTATTTAAATGGTATTTATGTTCGCTCGTGTCCACCATGTATATTTTCATTGCTTTGCAATAAACGTACACATGGGAGCAACAAGATTCGAACTTGTGACCTTTCCGATGTGAACGGAATGCTCTAACCAGCTGAGCTATGCTCCCTTTCGGTAAGGATATTATACCGTAAACGTCCTTAATTTTCAGTGTCTTCGGTTGAGAGATCCTCGATTCGGATATCAAGAGAATCTAGTAAACTCATGACTCCAGGTTGCGAGAAAATAGCCTGTTTTAAAAAATTGTTTTTAGGATCGATTGTATAGTTTTGCGCTCCACGGAAATCTGCTTGATGAAGGTTTGTATGATTAAAGACTGTTCGGGTTAAATCTGAAAAGTGAAATAGTGCCTTCTCAATATTTGTTTCTGAAAAATCAACTTCTTCTAAATTACATGAAATAAATTTGCTTTGTTGCATTTTAAGTCCAGAGAATTGAGAGAATCCTAAATGACAGTTCCTAAATTCTACTTCAAAGGTTAGTGATATTTTCGTCTTCGTAAAATCAACTCCGAGAATAGTAGAATTCATGAATGTGCAATCTTTTATTGTAGTATCAGTAAACTTTGCATTATTAAAATTGCAATGATCAAATGTGCAATCATCAAAATAGCACACTTTTAACGAAGCATCGTTGAAATGACAATTCTTAAATATACAATGAAAAAACTCCGCATTTTGCAATACTTGTGATGAATATTCGACAGAACCAAAAACAGTAGATTCAACAATCTGATTATTTTGTAATGAATTGTTTAGCACCAAAAAGTCGTAGGTTACAACGGATTGAATGGTCCTGAATACAGGTCATCTACTTCCTCTACTTCGAGCGATCCAACATCGCTATCTACATCATCGAATTCGTCGCCTGTTGCAACGATTGGTCTAATATCACCCTTTACTTCTTTTCCATCCTCTTCCATTAATTTCTTGATTTCTTCTTTTGTCATCTGTGTTGATTCAGCAAAAGAAAGGTATTCGCCACAGTGATGACATGCAAAAACATAATACACATCTTCGCCACAATTGTTACAAGTCATTTTTATGACGTTGTATTCTTTTTGTCCGCCAACCTTAATTGGCGCTTTTGTCGTTTTTTCCATACTAAAACTCCCAAAGAACTTACTAGGATTACTGTCAGTATAGCAACGATAAGTGGCATTGGCAATATCCAAAACGACACTTCTCTATTGGCAACGACTCGAGTGCCCTCAACATCGTAACCAAGCTTTGCTGTGGCAGTATATTTCCCTATTCTAAAATATTCAAAGTTGAAAAAAATCCCATTGCCTTTGCGTGAAACAAGTGGCTCAGTTGCCTCCCAAGCGTTTGTATATGTTCTGGTATTATCTGGAAGAATTACTAAGTCATTTTCGTTGACTATAAATTCTTTTATTGGCTTTGTAATGTCTCCGGTATGAATAAAAATATCACCTCCTGGCAGATAATCAACATTTCCGGTATTTCTTAATTCGGTTGAAAAAACAATTTGTTTTTTTGGCCACGACCAGTAAATCTTCTTATCTGTATCAAACGACACGATTTCACTGTTCATTCTTGCTTCGCCAGCCATCTTACCTATAATCGGAAATCCTATACTTGCATTTATTTGTGCTCCAGTACCCTCGACTTCCTGCAATTTTTCCTTTGGCAACACTAGTATAACAGCATATTTCCCGCCTAATTGTGGATCAATTGGCACAGAAATAGAGTAATGAATATCAAGAGAAGATCCTTTTTTAAGTTGAAAATCTGTCTCTTTTACAGTTACCCAAGTACTCATATCATACGTTCTCAGGTTTTCAGGAATTGTAGTATAGACAGTAGGTACGCCATTTACTTGGTAAATGAAGGCAACTCTAGTGACAAATTCCTTAACTTCTTCAGAGTTGCTAAAAAATGCATTTGAGTACCTAAATGTTCCAGTTACCTGTTTTCCAGGAGACAGCGTAATGCGTGTAAAAGTTGGGTTTAAAATATGCCCATAATCTCTAATTTCGGCCATGGTCTTAGAAGTTTGCCGTAACAGTATAGGTTACGATCTGCTGATAATTTCCAGTAGAAGTCCCGGTATCAATGGTCGCTCGATGAGTGATTAATGCCGAATGCGAGGTTGTTGTTGGGTCATTTACTGTTGTCGCAGTGTATAGTGTTTTAAGCGTATCTACTCCGGTTATTGGAAGTGGTGTGTCATCGTTACTGTAATTAAAGCCAGCGTCGGTACCTTCAGTTACTGGAGTTCCGGTACTTGTTGAATTTCCGTCTAGTTTTATCCCGTACGCTTCAGTTCCTGATGCAATACTACCCGATCCATCTGTTACTCTATCAAGGTCTTCTGAATCAGCTACATTGCCTGATCCCGACCTTCTTAGGTCTCCATCAGATAAAACGCTTACAACATACCCACTACTTGAATTTGTACCAATTTTAAGCCTATAAGCACATTCATTTACTGAAGCTGGTGTAAGCACCCCAAGATTACAACTGTTTGTGTTTGTTGAGTCAGTTGAGTTTCTAATAACGAATGAAAGAATTGGCTGAACTTGTGCAGTAACGGTAACATCATTGGCGTCACCAACGTACAGGAGTGCACCACCGAAATCATTATTGGCATCGATTGCTTTGTCGTCAATAAATGTTACAGAGTAGTTACCTGTTGCCGCCGTATATTTGATACAGAAATCAACACCTGCTGAAGAAGCTGTTGTTGTAGGTGCAGAGAACAAATAGGTATATGTGCTTGAGACAACTAATGAGGAGCCATCTATTGAAGTATCTGCATCTGCGTCTGTGGTTGGAGATGCGCAATTTGCAACGGTGACTCCTGCGGCAGCAACAATCGAGACTGAATCGCCAATCCCATATTCAGAAGTGGAAACATAGTGATAGTTTACTTCTGTAGCAGTTGAAGCAGCTAAGGATGTTGGAGTTAATGTTACTGATTTACCAGCAGCCGAAACAAATCTAAATGCAAAAAAAGCAATTGTTATAAGTATCGGGATAATTAGGAACTTAAGGGTTATTGATTGTTGGGCAGTTTTTTTATTCATGTTGTTTTTTGCTTCCTCTTTTTCTTCCAACTAAAGAATATCTTAGCAGAAATTGCAAAAAAAATCGTTCCTATTAGTACTGCAATCAATGGAAGGGGAATTAACCAAAAAGAAACGACTCGGTCCTGAATCACACGTTTGTTATTCTGATCAAAACCAACTTTAGCAGTTGCGTAATATCGGCCAATTCTAAAATAATCGAGATTAATTGTTAGTCCATTTCTGTCTGTTTTGAATAGACCAGTTTGTGGTTTCCATACGACTTCATAATCACGGGCATTTTCAGGAAGAATGATTAATTGTTCTGGGTTGAATGGTGCATTCCAAAACGCTTTTGTTATCTCGGATGAATAAACAAAGATGTCACCGCTAGGTAGAAAATCAACATTGCCGTTGTTTTTGAATGCTAGAGAGAATTTTACTTCCTCTTTTGGCCAATACCAAAATATCTGCTTGTTAACATCGAATTTGTTTACCTCAGAATCCCTTGCTTCAGTACCTGCAACACGTCCAATAATTTGATAGGCGACTTTATCATCAAGCGATGCACCTGATCCTGCGAGTTGATTTAGTGCAGATTTCTTTTCTATGACAATGGCAGCATATTTTCCTCCTGGAAATGGTTCCTGAGGAACATTTATTGTGTATGGTATTTCGACAGAGCCATTCTGTTTTACCGTAACTTCTGTTTTATCGAGTTTTATCCATGGTGACAAATCATAAGAAATTTTTCCACTTGGTGCCGTATCGTAGATGTATTTGACACCGTTATCTTGGAAAATGAATTTTGTAGACAATACAAAGGTCTGTGATTCTGGTTCGCCAGTCACAAACGAGTTTGTCAGTGTAAATGTTCCTTTTACAACCTTCCCCGGTTCAAATGTATACCTGTTAAGAGAAGGACTAATAATGTACCCGTAATCTCTTGCCATAATTAATTTTTAGAATGATGCGGAGACAGTGTAAGTTACCAACTGAGAATAATTACCTGTAGCTGTGTCACCATCCATCGCTGCACGGTGCGTTACTAATGCGGTATTTGTTGTATCAGTTGTTCCTGGGTTGTTAGTTCCGTTGGTCGTCATAATACTAGTTGCGGAGCTAATTGGGAGTGGTGTATCGTCATCGTTAAATGTTCCAGCTTCTGTTACTGTGCCGCCAGTGATTGCACCACCGTTAAAGGCGATACCGTACCCTTCTGTTCCTGAAGTTACAGTTGAATCTTCTGCAATCAAATCAATATCAAGACCATCAGCAACGTTACCAGAACCACTCTTTCGTAAATCACCATCTGTGTTAACTTGAACTGTGAATCCTGATCCAGAGTTTGTTGTAATTTTTAATCTATAAGCGCAGGTGTTTACCGCTACAAGCGTTAATGTTCCAAGGGCGCATGCGTTTGTATTTCCTGTATCAGCACTGTTTCTAATAACAAATGATAATGCCGGCTGAACGTTTGCGGTTACTGTAACAACATTAGCACTTCCGACATAGACTAAGGCTGCTCCGTAATCATCGTTAGCTGTTACCGTCTTAGAGTCCGTAAATGCTACGCCATAGTTACCTGTTGCTGCTGAGAGATTAACACAAAAATCAACACCAGTTGTTGATGCTGTGGTAGTACCTGCTGAGAATGTGTATGTATATGTTTGCAATGATGCTGAACCTGAGCCATCTGGTGTTGCATCTCCATCAGCATCTGTTGTACCTGACGTACAGTTTGCAATAGTAACTCCTGCTGGTGCAACAATTGAAACGGTATTACTCGTCGCGTATTCAGCTGATGCTGTATATGAAAATGTTACGTCTGTTGGCGTTGAAGCTGTAAGTGTTGAAGAAGAAATTGACACAGCAACACCTGCCGCGCTAACTCTACCAATTGCACTAAACAGAACTACCGTCGCTATCGCATAAAAACTTAGTAAAGTTGAGATAATCTGACTCTTAGTTCTGAACATATTTTTGGCAGTTACAAAGTTACATTGAATTTTTAACATATCGGCATATTAGTGTCAAACCGATTGCAGGTCAATTGGCATGTGACATTTCTTATATTTTTTGCCACTGCCGCATGGACAAGGATCATTTCTTCCCGCTCGTAATTTAGACTTTGATGATTCCTTATCATTTTGCTTTGTGATTCGATTGCTTAGAACTGCATTTACTGCGTCTTTCACCGCTGCTCTACCCTGTTTTGGAATAGGTAATCTTGAAGATGGGGATTCTGGGATTTCATTTTTATTATCGTTTAACCTCAAGTGATACATCTTCAAAGAAATCATATTTCCTAATGCAGCAAAGAATTCATCAAAGAGGACGGAACCTTCTCTCTTATATTCAACTAATGGATCTCGCTGTGCGTATCCTCGGAGACCAATTCCCTCTCTCAAATCAGACATTGCATCTATATGATCCATCCAAAGGAAGTCTAATGATGACATAATTAAAAATCGCTCGTACTCTTTATCTGGTAGGTTGTTTGCAAGTGATTTAAGTTCCAAATACATTGATTCAACAAGTAAGTTTACTAGTGAATCAGTATGAAGTATTGCACTCTTCTTTCTTACTGTAATTAATGCATCCTTAAATACGTTGTAGTTATCAAATTCTAGCGTCTTTGCTGCTTCATCTTGTAATTCATTTGGAATACACATATCCAAATAATCAAAAAGCAGTGTCGCTTGCTTTGGAGTAATTTTTACTGCCAACGAATTAAGTTCTCCGAGTGTTGATTCAATTTGAACAATGATTTGTCTAATAATCCAGACTCTCAAAGAATAATCCAAGAAACTGTTTTTAGTAAACATACGGACTGGAGCTTCTAGAGGGTTTTTAAGTGTAAATTTTCTTAACGCAGTAATAAATGGCAACACATTCTCTGAAGTGAATCGAATTCTTTCCAATTTTGGAAGTTCCTCGTTATGAAGTTGAATAAGAATGTGCTTACGCATTTTATAGACGATTTCTCTTTGTTGGTTAAGAACGTCATCATAATCAACTAGTCTTCTTCTTGTATCAAAGTTGAGTGATTCTACCTTCTGTTGTGCTTTTTCAAGTACGTTACTCAACATTCTTGATTCGATTGGAACATCTTCTGGAAGTGCTCCACCCAGAATTGTTTTCATCATTTCACCACCGAAAACTCTCATTAAGTGGTCCTCGAGTGAAAGATAAAACTTTGAAGAACCTGGATCACCCAATCGACCTGATCGACCACGAAGTTGGTTATCAATTCTTCTTGCTTCATGTCGTTCAGTACCAATAATATGAAGTCCTCCGAGATCTTTGACTGTCTCGGTCAATTTGATATCAGTTCCACGGCCTGCCATGTTTGTAGCAATGGTAATCATATTTTGCGCGCCTGCTCCAGCTACTACTTTTGCTTCTTTTTCGTGAAGTTTTGCATTCAACACTTGATGAGGTATTCCTTCTTTTTTAAGCAAATTGGATAGATATTCAGATTTCTCGATTGAAGTTGTACCTGCAAGGACTGGTCTTCCGAGTTCGTATAATTTACGGATTTCATCAACAACTGCTGCAAATTTTGCTTTTTCAGTTTTATAAATTACATCAGCCATGTCATCTCTAATAACTGACTTGTATGTAGGAACTCGAACAACATCCAGTTTATAAATTTTCTGGAATTCTTCTGCTTCGGTCATTGCTGTACCAGTCATACCTGATAGATATGAATACATTCTGAAATAATTCTGGTATGAAATAGTTGCTAACGTTTTACTTTCTTGTTTAATTGGTACTCGTTCTTTTGCTTCAATCGCTTGATGTAACCCTTCGCTATATCGACGTCCTTGTTGTACACGTCCGGTGAATTGGTCTACGATTAAAACTTCTTCGTTGTGAACAATATATTCTTTATCCAAACGGTATAATGCCTTTGCTTTTAATGCATTATCCATGTGACGAATAAATATACTATCGCTCCAAACGTCTTCTTGCCCGAACATTTCCTCGACTTTTTTAATACCCATGTCTGAAAGAACGACTGAATGTCGCTTTTCATCTACAACGTAATCTTCTTCTGGAATTAATTCATCTGCAATTGTCGCAAATCGTGCATAAACGTCGCTTGGTTGTGAATCTGGCTCAGAAATAATCAATGGCGTTCGCGCTTCGTCAATAAGAATAGAGTCACATTCGTCGACGACAGCAAATACGAAATATCGTTGAACTCTATCTTCTAATGCTTTCGCGCTGTTGTCACGTAAATAATCGAATCCAAATTCACTTGCTTGACCGTAAATGACATCGTGTAGATAAGCCTCTTTTTTAGTAATTTTTTTGAGATTTGTGCCATTCATTGTGGACATATTCGACATGTCCTTCTTTTCTAGCGAAGTCTTTGAATCTGGACCGTATATTTTTACAACCTCTTCGTCAGAAATGATTTCATAGCTTCCTTCGCCGGTAATTACAGATGTTTGAAGACCTAACGCAAGTAATACTTGTCCACTCCACTCTGCATCTCGTCGAGCAAGATAATCGTTAACTGTGGCAACATGTACTCCGTATCCAAGGATTCCATATAAATATGTTGGAAGAACTGCAGAGTTTGTTTTTCCTTCT
>CAZCKT010000036.1:0-8312 GCA_964499355.1 uncultured Candidatus Saccharibacteria bacterium
ACTTTATATACGCATACGAAAGAAAGCATCGTTAGAATTATTAGATACCGCACATAATAAAAAAATCTAGTATTTAGTTAATGCAATGGCTTGCACCAAAAACATACCTGCATAACAGATACAAAACGATTCCTCGAACACCTGAAATATATCCTATTTTCAACACAATCGAAGATGTTTTAGAGGAGAAAAAATATTGGACTTGAGGGGAATACTTCGACATATTAAAACAGATGGACTTCGTATTACTCATTTCATTCGCAAGCGAACCATGCAAACTCACTGAATTTTCTTATCTTTTGCGCTTGCAGTTCTCAAACCGCCTTTCACCTCCCCAAACATTTCTTCCCTCCACAAGTATTTCTGATCCACGAGCGTAACCAAAAAGAATTACTATTCTTTTGGTAGCGAGATGGGAAGAAATATTTGTGGAGGTGAGGGGAATCGAACCCCTGTGCAGCTATTTTCTAAAAGAAGCTTCTCCCAAGACAGCCCGAGTTGCATACGAGATTCCGCCTAAAATCCGGACGAAAAAGCGAAACCCGCCCTCACTTATACGACTCTTCTACTCCAGAGGAACTGGATAGTAGGTCGGCATAAACTTTATTACTCCTGACTTTCCGCTTGTTATGCGAAGGAGGGAAAATCAGTCACGTCGTAATTAGACGTATGAGAGTTGCATATTCTCAACAGATGCTGGGGCAAAAGCCTTAACCATACCGTTTACGAAAGATGCAATCTTCTCAGAAAGGTTTTGTTTGGCACTTTATGTGCTTTGATAGATTTACGGGATATCAGCCCGCTTGGCTACTTCTTTCAACGAACAACCGTCTAAACCGATCACCCCCAAAGAGATTTCGGAGACTTCGTATTATACCATTTTTCCGACATTGGCGCCATTAACTGTGGTATAATTCACTATTAAATAGCCATAATATCGGTGTCAAACTTCATTCAAGCACTACTCGGAGTATTCGGGATAAGCATCATCCCTTTGGTTGGATTGTTCACTCTACTCGTTTCCAAGAAGCAACTCGACAAATACACACATTTGTTGGTCAGTTTCGCTGTTGGAGCGCTACTCGGAAATTCAATTATCCACTTACTTCCAGAAATATTTGAAGCAACAACTAACCCCATTCAATCAAGTATTTTCATAATTATTGGGATCGTTGTTTTCTATGCGTTGGAACAATTCTTACGGTGGCATCATGGACATGAAAGCACAGAGGAATTAAAGAACCAACCAGTTGCAATTATGAATATCCTAGGAGACTCTGTCCACAACTTTTTAGATGGAATTTTAATTGCAGGTAGCTTTCTCGTTAGTCCACAACTGGGATGGGCAACAGTACTTGCAGTAATTCTTCACGAAATTCCACAGGAAATTGCAGATTTCAGCATTCTTTTATACGCGAAATGGCCAGTTATCAAGATTATTTGGGTAAACATTCTATCTGGATTACTTGCCGTTGCGGGCGTTCTTGTTGGATTTTGGGCAAATAATACTTTCGAAGCATTCGCAACTACTGCATTGTCAATTACAGCTGGTGGATTTATTTATATTGCTTGTACCGATTTGATTCCGGATTTACACAACAACGGAGCAACTGCAATAAAAGAACGAGTCTTTCAATTAGGTGTCATTGCTCTCGGAGTGATTTTATTTGTTATTCTCTAAAGAATGATTACGCTGACTGCCCCAGAGCCAGGAATTACGTACACTGATCGATTTTCCAGCTATGGGATTTTTAGCAACTCTAACAAAGAGATTGCGATAACAGAAATGTTAAATTTTGGCTTTCTTTTACCTGGTGGAGGAATCGAGAAAAATGAATCTGCTGAAAATGCGCTCCGTCGAGAAGTTATGGAAGAACTTGGTCATGAGATAAATACCCTAACTCACTATAAAAAAGTCGAATCCTATTATCAGATAAATGTTTTTGGAACTGATTATTGCGTGCGAAATATCGCTGACATTTACATCGGGACCATCGGTACATTTGTAACTCCTTCTACCGAGGAAATCCTCGTCCATTGGGTTAAACCAAATGAAATCGTAGGAAAACTCAAACTTGAATTTCAAAATATTCTACTCAGAGAATTGTTACAAACAATAAAACTCCTCTAAGTTAGTAAAACTATTTTTGCGATTGCTGCAATTGTGATTCCAATTGCTTGATTTTTCTTAATCGTTCACTATTTGAAATTCCAACGTAAAGTGTGTAACACAAGGCAACCATCAAACAAAATACATAACTGAAATAGGTAAGAAGGCGTCCGAAATATCTAGACGCAAAAAACATGCCGACTAGAGAGAGTGTATTTACTGAAACAGCTTCAACCGCGTAAATAATTTTATCCTGTCTAAGTTGAGAAATTTCGAAGCGTAATTGGTCTATATTTGATTCATTTTTCATTGTAATTGTACAGTTACATCAGCCTTTCTAATATATGTTTTGACCAACTTGTCATCAACTCGTGTATATCCCTGAGAAAGCAAAACTGATTCTGAGGTTTTCGAATTTGCACCACGAGTTATGATAACTCTGACTGATTCAACATCATAACCGGATTGTTTATACAACGAAAGGAACTTTGGTAATTCGCTGTAAGTGAATTCAATTGTTATTGGCTTTGTCTCCTGTTTTGCGATATGCATTTCACCTAAAATGTAGGGAACGCTTTAATCACTGATATATGTTTTTGGCGCTTTCACAAACCCAGTAGACTGTGAATAGGCAAATGCTTTTGGATAGTAAATTCTTTGAATATTCACATACTGCCCTTCTGGATATGCATCTGTTTTACTCTCATTCGTGTACAACATTGTCATGGTAGCGCGTTTTGTGCTTTCGTTAAGCAAAATATCAACTGATCGTTTCACGAAGCGATTTGCTTTATTTCCACCCCAGTTCCAATCGACTGCGAATAGTGCATTGGCTTCTGGTGTCACGGTTCTATAGGTATTGTATTGATCCAAGAGTTTCGTTCTTAACATCGAACTGTCGCTGTAAATCATGAGTGATCGTTGTGTGATTGAATTCTGCAACACTTTCAATACTGCCAGCTTGTTTTCAGCAGAAGCGGTTGCAATTGCATCAAGGAATTTTGGCATAAACTGAGAAACGACCTTGTTCTTTTCTTGTGATCCAGGAACAAATTGATTATGCAGAATTCCAACCTTTTCGTATAAGTTGGCTGAAGTCACCTGCCCTAATCCATCAACTTCGACTCCGCCAATCGAGTCTAAGATATCTCGAACAACTTGGAATGTAATGGCGATTGTTACGTCGTTTGGTTTCACCACGCCACTTTGATTCAACATGTTTGTAATTTGAGCAGACGTTCCTTCCATTTCTGGATTCCAGTTGCTGAGTGCAGTTTTAATGGTCTTAATCCCAAGTGCCTGTTGCATATCTTGCGGAGCAACAACACCTTCAATTTTTCCATCCAAATCATAGATATCATTCACGATAAGCTGTCGGACTTGACCGTTCTCGATTCCTAATAATGCATAATTTGTTAACCAGCCACCGGTAGCTCGAATTTCAGTCTCATTTTGAATCATGATGAAGTAGTTTCGTCGTTCTTTATATCCGAGCAAATATGGTATTAAATCATAGGCTTTTGATACTTCTTCAAGTGATGAGGTGTACCCATTTGAGAGTGAAAGTGCCGTAACTAACTTCGGTTGAACAAAATTCGGTAGCTTTAATGCAGTTATTCGTTGTAATCGACTGTTACCGATTTTTGCTTCTTGAATCGCTTGTGATATTGACGTTTCGTACGACATTATTTCCCCAATTTCAGAATAGTAATCGCGAGAAACAGTGCCAGCTGGATTGTTTGGAGAAACTGCAGCGAGACCTTTCACAATCTTAATTGCTGGGGCAACTGCCTTAAGTGTTATCGATGCACTGTTTGCAAGTGATTTACCTCCATAAACAGCATTGGCCAGCTCAGTATACCAATCACCTACTGTAGGAATATATCGAAGATATGAGATGGATTTGTAATCACTAGCCATTCCATCTACCAAGACCGGCAATTGAGTAGAATAACTTTCAAATTTTGACGAATCTAGCGCGACAAGATCAGTTTTAACCTGCTTGAGTAATACATATAATCGAAGTGACGTTACGCCGAAGTGAATATATGGTAACGAAACTACAATTGCGAGAATTGATACGACAACTGTTATCCAGCGTTTTGCAATATGCTCTTTTTCAACAGGAGTTGTTCGCTTTTTACTTGGTTTTGTCCATGATAGTAACCCTAAAATTGGAGATTCTACGAATGTTTTATATGCCGTCAAAATAAGATTTTCTGAAACGCTAAAAGTTCCCGATTTTACTTTATTTCCAGCATTATTTTCTACTAGTTGATTTTCTGGGGCAACGGAAAGTCCACCTACCTGCTTCCATGATTGATTTAATTGTTGAGCCATGGTTGTAGCGGTTTCTGCAAGTGCTTGCTCCAAGCTGATCTGTGGTTCCCATCCTAACGCTCCCATTGATGGAGCCAAGCAAACATCTTTCAATCGCGATACTTTCTCATGATCTGGAAGAACTTCATTGAACAAGACTTGTTTTTCCTCGACGGTTAATTCAAGCAACTGGTACGCTAAACTAAGAGAGGTAAACGGATGTGGATAAGCAGCAAGTAAGGTTCGTCCTTTCGCTTCGTTTGAGAAAGCTGCTTTAAGTACAGCATAAACGGCATCTTCTGCGTGAACAAGAAAGTTCTGTTGCATGCCATCACCGAATATATTGACCTTGTTTCGTAATATAACTTCACGAACTAAACGCGCCAAATACGTTGGTGATGCCATATCGGAATCACGTCCGATCAATTCACCTAATCGTACAATTCTGGCATTCGCATTGTTTCTTTCTACATATTCAAGGACCAACGATTCTGCATATTTTTGAATTTGAATATTTGCTTCAGGTAGTAATTCAAGAAACTGGCTGACATACGCCGATGTAACCATCGTAAAGGAGGCTTCAAACGATAAAGAAAGCTTCATGTACGCATCAATTCTATTCGATTCCCGAATAAATTCTTTATGATCAATCTTCTCAATCTCCATGTTCTCAGCAAAAATCTCAGGGTATGTACTTCCTGAGCTAAGTTGAGAAAGGAAATAATACACATAATCAATTTTCTTAAATTTTGAGATGTTTTTGAACGTACTTTCGGCATCCATGAACAAGCAGTCTGGTCGATTCAATATATCGCCGAGAAGTTTGCGCTTTGCTGGATTAATTTTGTCGATTATCAATAATCGGCTTCCCTGCTCTAGCAAAATCTTAATCAATTTTATCGCAACTGGATTGGCAATATTCACAATTACCGTTACTGGCGCTGAGGATTTTGTAAATTGGTCAATGGTCATTATCGAATAAGCGTTACTTGATATTGATAGAGTTTAGTTTCGACTGAAACTACTTTGTCATTTGCAATGGTGATATCGATAAGAACTGGTTTGTATCCCGACTTGTCGAGCATTAATTGGTGCGCTCCTTCTGTTATTGACTCTGAAACATACGGTGCCGAACCAACGTTATTTCCGTCAATACTTACTCGTACATCCTGTGGTAAAGCTTTGATTAACAATAACGCATCGCCATCCTTTCTATTTTCTGAGGAAATCACGGTATAGCTAAAGAGCGACGCATCTGGTGCAGGATTTGCCTTTACAATGGTTGTGTTATTCGGATTTATAACAATGTCGAGTTCTGAAGTAACAAAATAATTGTTTGTGTTTTCAGCAACTTCAAGTTTCAACTTGTGTCGCCCTGCGGTAATATTTTCACCTGTAAAAGGTGTCTGACCTAAAGTTTTTCCATCTAACGAAAGCTGAGCTCTACTGTAATCGGTCGAGACAATCAACGTACCATTTCCAGATTGCATCGGTTGAAATATTCTTCGAATTGGTTCAACTAATCCAAAATAACTAGCAATTGCAACAAGAACAATAGTAACGAGGAACACTTTAATTGAAAATTGAACCAGTTTCGCTCCATTTCTTGATGCCACTCTAACTGGGAAAAGTCCCGCTTCAACGGCCTCAACAACTTGCTGTTCTTGTTCAGCACGAAACGTGGTCACTCGAGCGGATTTTTTTTCTTCTTTTTTATGACGTGAAAACGAAAGAGGCATGTGTCAGTATAGCAGAATATTTGGATAAATTACTACTATTTCAGATCACGTCGTCTCGCGATTTTTCTCCTTAGCTGCAGCTGCAATTTTTGACGAAAAATCGCTACTCATCAACTTCTTTCTATATTTATTTGCAAATCTATGAGCTTCATCACGCAATTCACGTAAATGTAAGTATCCGATGTTATTTTTTTCAACCTTGGTTACTTTCCATTTTCCATCGATCTTACGAAGGAAATAGTCATTAGGTTTAAATATACCAATCACGGGAATATGTTCGAACGCTGTTCCTTCAATTGCTTGTAATACTGACCCAACCTGCCCCTTACCACCATCAATCAACAAAATTTCGGGTAATCTCCATCCATTCTTTATTCGCCTACTCAGGATCTCTTTCATCATCCAGAAGTCTGAAATACCAGTTGTATATTTAATTCTAAATTTTCGGTACTGATCTTTTGCCAAATGCCCATTTTCGCTTACAACCATAGAGCCAACAGTCCACTGCTCCATAACATTCGAAATATCGTAACATTCAATTCTATTTGCAGAAGGCAGGTTAAAAAACTGCGCAATATCATCAGCTCGACGCCTATAAACATCAAGAAGTAAGTTTGGATTATCCACATATTGCTCTGGTAATATGCTTGCTGTTTCTAATTGTTGCAACTTCGCAACGGTATCTCTGATTTCCTTAGCTTTTTCAAATTCCTCATTTGCTGCAAATTTTCGCATCTCCTTTTCCAAATCTTCGATTGCTGTTGTATATCCCTTTTTCAAGAATGCCTCGAGACCAAGTATGTTTTTTCGGTTTTCAGAAAATTTTGAAACATCCCCACATGCTCCAGGACATAATCCGATATGAGCATACATGCAAGATCGACCATCTTTTAATGATTGTGACAACTTTGCTTTTGTATAATCACAATGAGGATAAATTCGTCGCAAATACTTCAGTACTTTTATTACCAAACTACCATCAGGATACGGACCGTAGTACCGAGTTCTCTTTGAGTTGCGACCATGAACACTAAATATTTTTGAAAATGTGTATTTCTTCGCTTCGTGAGTTACATCGAAATCCTGGACCGCAATATATTTATAGGACTTATCGTCCTTCAGCATGATGTTATAGTGCGGTTTATACCGTTTTATAAGCTCTGCCTCGAGTAAGAACGCTTCTATTTCTGACCGTACTTGAATAATATCCAAATCAACGATCTGTGCAACCAATGCTTCCGTTTTGGGACCTTTAAATGTGTCAACAAAATAACTGGAGACTCTATTTTTTAAGTTTTTTGCTTTCCCTACATAGATAACCTTATGTTTATCGTTGTAATACAAATAACACCCAGCTGTTGTAGGAAGGTTTTCAAGTTTGGTTTGTAGTTTTACTGAAAGTGTCACTACTGAATTATACCTCTATTGGACCTGAATAATATCGCCCGGAGTACATTCAAGAACAGTACACAATTTCTGCAACGTTTCAAAACGGATCGCCTTTGCTTTCCCAGTCTTAAGAATTGAAAGGTTCGCCATAGTGATACCTACAGCATCAGACAATTCACCTAAGCTCACCCCCCTATTTTTCATGACTTTTGAAAGTGTCACTATAATTTTCTTGCGCATACTAGACAGTTAGCTGTTGTTCTTTCTTTAATTCAATGTTCTGCTTAAGCATTTTTCTTCCACTAACAAGAATTACCAACAACAAAACTGCCCCCCAAGGGACCATTTCAAGAATTCTCATTGCTTGAGTAAATGTATCAAGAACCTCTGTTGGTTTTTCCATAACAGAGGTCAAAACATTTCCTATGAAATTTCCAACCGTCATAATGGAAATAATTCGTACGATGATTTCATATAAACTCAATGTCGTCGTTGTATAAAACTGATGTTTATCAATTCGAATAGTGATTCTGCGGAGCATTTCAAAAAGAAGAATTGCAAAAATAGCATATATCACGAGAGTTGCAATTCCAATTGGACCTGCCTGCATTGTACCCATTGTCGGTGCTATCCAAGAAACGAGAGTAACAATCGGGAAAGCTAAAAAAGCCATGAGATTTAATACAAAAACAAGAGTAGTCACCCAAAAATTTGTTGATGGCATGGTACCCCAATTCGATCCTACAAATGTACTT